>JADZDZ010000229.1 GCA_020850785.1 Candidatus Sumerlaeota bacterium
GCCTTTATCTCTTCAAGATGTAATATGCTCGTGTGTAGGAGGAGCAATTGGTGGAGTAGTAGGTGGGCTACCTGGAGGTGCTATAGGCGCAGGAATAGCCGGAGCGGCCGGAGGAGCAATTGCGCAGGAAATATGTGATGATCCTTGCGGTAACAACATTTCACGACTCATGATCGAGTCAGATCGCCAACCACATCCCGAAGATGGATTTGTCCCACCTCATCCTAATTGGCCGTATTGATCTTATGTTGATAATTTTTGCAACGTTTCTGATAGTCCTCATTTTATGGATTCCGTTTTTTTTTCTCGCTCAGTATTTGGAAAAAAAGCCGGGCAAAAAAAAGCAAAAAAAAACAGCAGATCGAATCGCTTCTTTTTTAGCATTAGTTTTCTTTCTATGTTTAGCAAGCTTGGTGGTTTTCTTTTTTCCTGATACTGAAAATCGCTCTAGAGTAGTACAAATCGTAATCGGATGTGGGGCTTTAACAGCAATCATATCCATCGTGACCGGAAAAATAATATTTCGAAGAGGCTGATAACGTAGGAATTCTTTCGCACATTTGTTTTGAGAGCCCATCCGGAAAGTGCTTGATAGTGTTGGTGTGAGAGTGATTTGACTTGGTTGTGCCGTTCATTTCCCTCCTCTGCGTGCTGACGCTCATGGCCAAAAAGTTTTCGATAGTGATCCTTCCGATGCCCAGTGATCCCTTCTTGAACCCCTCATTCCCGCCGCGAAGGCTGGCGGACGGTGGAGATCGGGACGCGTATATGCGCAGCCAGTGGGACGTGCGCATCGCGGCGCGCTGCGACGATCAAAAGGGCTTCGTGGTGCAGCCGGTCCGCTGGATCGTCGAGCGCACCTTCGCCTGGCTCGTGAAATGCCGGCGACTCATGGCCGACTTTGAGAAAACCGTCTCCTCCGCGACCGGCATGATCTACCTCGCCATGATCTCGCTCATGCTGCGAAGATTGGAGCCGGAAGGATGAAGAAGCTTTACTGATGATAGGCTCTGGGGCACTTTCCGAAATTTCGTAGCCACCCAGAGATTGCGAGGGCGGGACGCCCTCGCCACAAAAAAGCATGCCCAAGTCTCAACATGGCCACGTCATTCTGAGAAATGCCATAAATCCGCGCAAATTGGTGGCTCCGCCCCTTATCGCAACGTGGTTGGGGCTCTCACGCGCCGCCTTTGAGCAGGCTTCGGTCTTCCCGCGATCAATCGATTGCCCATTCCTTGCACATCAAAAAACTTTTTGGACCGATTGCAAGCAACACACCTCTTTGGCACTTGACAACCGCCAACCCGGCCAGTTGCTTCGTGGGTCACAGGTGAAATCTCAATGGCCATGCCATCATCACCGGGGGAACCGGTAGCGGCGGACGATTAACAAACGCTCACGGTCCAAATTCAAAAAAGGAGACAAACGTGATTAAGAAGAAATCAGGCTTTACCCTGATCGAACTGCTGATCGTGGTGGCCATCATCGCGATTCTGGCGGCGATCGCAGTGCCCAATTTCCTTGAGGCACAAACCCGCGCGAAGGTTGCGCGTGTACGGTCCGACCTGAGGACGCTCGCGACAGGTATCGAGGCGTATTCGGTCGACTTCAACAATCCCCCACCGGAAGCACGTGGTGGCGCAGGTCCCTTTGCGGCCCGCACCATCGACGGATTTACCGGCCAGACGGGCATTCTCTCCGTCGCTCTTTCCACACCAGTTGCCTACCTTACCAACTCAGACCTTCGTGACGTTTTCTACCAAGGCGCAGGCTCTTCATTGGTTGTTCGTCCTGACGTCATCTTGTTTACATACAAAGCCTATCCTTGGGAATGGTCGAAGCGTCAGCCTGGTCCTGCGGTTGCTGATTCGGCGGGACTGACATTTGGTGAAGGCAATGCCCTGAACGGTGTCCGCTTCAAGGAGCTGTATGGAAACTGGCGCCTGTTCTCCGTCGGCCCCGACCGCGATTGGGACAACAATCCCACCAACGCCAAGGGCGCCTTTGCGAACCCCTGCAGCGCCGGCCTCCCCTACGATCCGACCAACGGAACCGTGAGCATCGGAAGCCTTCTTCGCTCGCAGTCCCAGTCGGAACAGAAGACCTGGCAGATGGTTGCTGGCCAGTAATCCTCAACCCTTACCAACAAAAAATCCCCGGGCTTCTGGTCCGGGGATTTTTTTGTCTTCCCCTTGGCCCGCTCCGCTCCAACCACTTCAATCGTCTGTCAATTCGCGCACTCAGGACTTCTTTCGTGATTCGCCTCTCCAAGCACCTCATCGCATCACTCTTCGCCACCACCATCGCCATCGCGGCCGCGCAGGATCGCCCCATCGAGGCTGTTCCGCAGTCCGCCGATGACGCGACCACCATCGGCGAAATCCGCCGTGGCGAAGCCTACGGCAACGTCCCCCGCGAAGAACGCGAACGCCGCCAGTACGGCCGTCTTATCGAGATGGTTGAACCTTCCGGCAAGGGGGACCCCCAACGTCTTCCCGTCTACATCAACCTTTTCAAACGCGAAATGGTCGGCGACTCGAATATCTTCGCAACAGACATTGAGGCCAATTGGGACGAAGCGAAAAAGACCCTGACGCTTGATGGCTACGTCAACTATCAGGAAAACAAGGATGCGTTTGCGAAGCTGATCAAGAACCTCGGCTTTGAAAACGTCATCGACAACATCACGGTGCTTCCCTCTGAAACGCTTGGTGATTTGAAATTCGCCTTCGTTACCGAGCCGCACACATTCATTTACGGCAAACCCTCACCCTCTGGGCAGCGCGAACGGCTTACGGACGGGCTTCTCGGTGATCCCGTTTTCCTTCTCAGCGTGGAAGATGACGGCTACTTCCTTTGCGCTTCGCGCGAAGGCTACATTGGCCACATCGCCGGCAAGGACATCCACCGTGTGGACGCGGGTCAGTTTCATGATTACCAGGCGGGAAAGAAGGCCATCCTCAAGAAAGACTTCGTGAAGGATGACATCAAAATTTTCGCAGGGTCGCGCCTGAAGTACGTGAAGGATCGCGACACGGAAAGCATCGTCGAATACCCCGATGGGCTTCAGGTGGCCATCCCCCGGCAGGACCTCACCATGCTCAGCGGCGAACCCAATCCCGTCGCCCTCGCCGCCATTGAAAACAGCAAGCTCAAGCTTGGCACGAAATACGTCTGGGGTGGAGCAACGTCGGACGGCGTCGATTGTTCCGGCCTTGTGCAGAGCGGCTACAAACCGGAGGGGATCAATCTGGGGCGCGACGCCTACATGCAAGCCTACGCGGGGACTCTTGTCGCAACCCGCTGGTATCGCGAAGGGATGCGCCCCGGCGACCTGCTTTACTTCATGGGGCGCACGGGCAAGATCAACCACACCGCGATCTACATGGGGAACGGCGAATTTATTCAGGCTTCCGGGACTGTCAAGATCAGCAGCCTTGATCCAAAGTCGGACAAATACGACGCGAACCACGCGCGCGGATTCATCTTCGCCAAACGTGTTGTTGAATAGGGATGTAATATTTTTGGACTGCGGATTCGCGCGGATCAAAGACTGTATATACGGCCCCCAAAATCCGTGGCAGTCACGGGCGCTGTCCTAATCCGAGGCGGCAATTGCCTGCGGCAGTTTCAGTCGATCAATCTCCAGCATCGGGCGAAGGTTGTCCCCTTCGCCGACCTCGTCCCACAGCGCCACGTAGAGCATCGGCGGCGAATCCACCAGTTTCCTCTCCTCCAGAACCTTGAGGAGTTCGTCCCAATCGTAGGGCCCCGACGGGGCATTCTTCGAAATGCCATTCGATCCCACCGGCTTGAAAAGGTTCATGCAGCCATTGCTGTCCAGATAAGACCAGGTTTGTGTTTGTGTCATGTGCAGCCACGAACCCGTCTTGTCGTGCGAGCTGCGCAGGACGGTGGTTGTGTAGGTTGTGTCCCCCTCCGCGGATCGCACCTGCTCGATCACCTGCGGCGTCTTCAGAACAATCACGCCATCGTTGCGGTTCCAGTCCGAAATAAGAAAACCAATTTCGCCAGGATAACGCCACGGCCCCTTCTTTAGCGAGAAGAAGCCCGTCGGCACGCTCACAAATCCGCTGCTTGCGACGCCGCCCAGGCTATCCAATTCGCCTTGTTCGGGTATCCTTTGATCCGTTGTTCTTGAGCGAATTGCGAAATCCCGCGACGCCTTGCGCAGGTTCGCGCCGTTTCGTTCATAGAGCGCGATCCTTGAATTGCGAAAGGGCGTTGGGTCGCTTTCGCGCATGCGTTCGGCCCTTCGCCCGACCACCAGCAACCAGTTAATATCCACCGGCTTCTTCTTTTTCTCTTCGTGATAACCGATCGCCGTCCGTGGCATCGCTTCGCGCTGCGCGACCAATTGCGGAATCACTTTGGCGCCAATGGTCGCAACCAACACGATCACCACAAGCGCCGCGCGTCGCTTCGCAACCAGTGTCATCAATGGCTCCCCAAAAGGAGTGGAACCGGCGGGCAATCCGTCCGCGCCTTCTGCGACGTCCAGATATTCCCAAAGGAAACGATTCCGTTCGTGGGATCGTAGGGAAGCTGCGCGCTGTTTGCGAACTTGTGGTCAAAGATCAGGTCCGGCCCCACTGATCCAATGCGCCATTCCCCGTAGTAATCGAGCGCATTCGGCCAGAATTTCGATTTCGGATTCTTCTGTATAGACGCGGGAATCACCTGATACGTATAAAACCTTTCGTCGAGCGGGGCGCTCTCCCGCTTCTCCATGAAGGGGTCCATCAGGTACGCGTTCGTCACGTAGGCCACCGGCGTGCTGAGGCAATGGGTCATCACGCCGGAAACAGGAATACCACCAATGGTGTCAAAAGCGGGATCGCCGTAAAATGAATTTGCCATGCGCGGAAGCTGGTTGTGATCCACGCGATAAACCTCGATGGCCTGGGACAGGATGCGATGTTCCGCCCGCACGCGCGTGATTCGGGCACGAAGCGAAGCCGAGGCATAATTATCAAGCGCGATTGAGCTGAGGATAAGAATAATCCCAAGCGTGATGAGCAATTCGACAAGCGTAAAACCACCGCGCCGATTCAACATCGGAATTTGCAAGTTCGCCTCCTTAACCGCACATCTTTTCGCCGACAGCCATATTCAACCGCCCGCCTTCTTCCTTAAAAAGAGAGCGCCACCCAAAATAACCATAACCGCGCCAACAGCAAGGAGCAGGTGCGTATATACCTTGTGCCCGCCATAGGAAGGGAGCGTTGGAAGCCCCTTGGCGGCATTGTTGGCCGCCGGCGGAGCGACATTGCTGGCCGCCGGCGGAACGGCATTGTTGGCCGTCGGCGGAGCGCTGATGCTGGAGGTTGCGGGAGGCGGTATTGACATGGCGGATCGTGCACGCGCCTCATAATACACCGTCACCTCCTTGAAATCCTTCGTCGCCGAATCCAAATATGCCGCCATTGCAAAATCCTTGGGAAGCGCCTCCCGCGACAGAATCTCCATCGTGGCGCTTATCGTTCTTGTCGGACGCGGAGTCACCTCGGAATACCTGACAGGAATCGTTAGGGTGGTTGAAATATTCTGCGGCACGTCACCGAGGCCATCGATGTCGTAATTGGAGAGCGAAGTTGCCCGGATGGGAAGCACCTGATTGGAGGAATTGGTCAAATCCTGACGAAAGGAAACAACCCGTCCCTTTTGATCCAATTGGAAAGTTGAATCAACATGCATGCCCTTTTTGTTTTTGCGAAACTTGGCCTGCAGGGGTTCATCCTGCAGGACCAAGTACTCCTTTGACTCCTTGCATTGCAAATACGTGCAAGCGGGAAATGTCGGATCATACAGCGTTGTCATGATCGGGGTCATGTTTGCATCGAACGAATCAACCCACGGTTCAACCGCTTCGGGATTTGATGATGACTTGATCCAATAACGCCCCTTTCGCGTGGAACGATCCGAGTGGATAACAAAGCCTCCCTTGTTGTTTCCCTGAGGAACAGCCGTCAGCGTTGTTTCATTCTTGGAAAAGACAAGCACGCACTGAAATTCCTCGCTGCGGTCGGGCATGGTGATCCGCACGACCGCCCCGTATCGACCCTGAAGGCTGTCCATCGCTTCAGCACGCAACGTCGCGGGTAGCAACAAGAGCACGGCCAGCAGAAGGGTCTTCTGCAGAATCTTCCATCCAGAGCAAGCCAGAGGATCTGTTCTCCACGCTCTGCGAGCGGCCGACTTGTGGAGCCGTAAATCACTTTCCGGAATTGGATCCGACAAACCGTGCTCCTCCATCATCTATCAATTCAAGTGCGGGTTCATGGCGTGAGCCCGCCGTGGTAGTAATCTTCCACCCACAAGAAGAAATTTTCATCTCCTCTTCCACAACGAAATGCCGATAGCAACCAGTATCATCGAACTTCCCGCAACAATTAGATGCCACCGATATGATGCGGGGGATGGTGGCAGGGCGATATTCGGTTTGTGTGCCGCGTATTTCTGGACAAAAAGGTTCGCCGCCATCTTGTCCTGCTCTTCATCGGACAAACTTGCGTTGTATTGATAACTGACAAACTTCTGATCATCAAATCGACGATCCGAGACCCCTACCGCAGTCACATCTGCAAACGGTGAATGCGCATCAACGCTCCCAACGGTCTCCTTCGCTTGTGTCATGGAAACCACATTATAAAGAAAGGAGGCGCGCATGTCCTTCTGCGGCCTCCAGTATTGTATTTCAATTTTCCGGGGAACAATTTCTGATGACAGTGGCGCATATCCACTCAGTGAATGGTACGTACCGGGAGCTCTTCCCTCACCCTTCCACTCTGTCGCGGCTGCTTGTTCGCTGGCAACAAGGACAAGTGCCTCCTTGTTGCCAATGGTTTGAATCTGGAAGCGACTTACATATCGAACGCCACCATCGACGATCTCCCAATGATAATTCTTATCGTCACCAATTCTTGTGACCGATGGATTTCCTTTTCGCAGTTGGGCGAATGGTGGGATCGCATCATACCAAAGGCGTGCCCCGGCCAAATAGATGTTGGAGTTCAAGGGCCGTACTCGTTCCGCCGGCACAATCGTGTTGTATCGGGGATCCCCGTTATTGAAATATACTCCATCAATTGCCAATTGATCCTGATACAAGCGGTTTTGAAACAGCGCAAAATGAAAATTATTGTTCCATGTCAGGATTGCATCAACCCTGAAGGCATCCTTGTTGATCCGTGCCTCCAAAACGGTTTTCGGCCTTTTTCCTCCCTTTATGGTGCAGGTGGTGGCAGATCGCAGAGAAGGGTTGTTCCTTTCTGCTTCCGCGCCCCCCAACATTTGCAGCATGGTGTCCACCGCCTTGGACGCCTCTTCATCACTTACACTGGGATTGGCGAAATACTCGCACTGATATTCATAGGCGATGAACGCCTGCAAGTTGTCTGGAAGCGCAGATTTGAAATCCGCCTCCACATCATCCAGCGAAAAACCATGCGCTTGATGGCAAAGAATCAGAAACGCTATCAGAAGAAAGTTCTTCATGGGATTTAATCCTCGACAAACAACAGTAGCGTTCGAGTCAATCTTTCTTGTACCGAATCGCACAACGACACAAGAACAATATTGAACAACAAGCGCCATGCTTCCGGCTGCGTGGAAACGCCACCACCGTCGAATTAATTCAAGTTATCCAATCGTATTGCGAAGAACTTCTCCACGCAGGGTTTCTCACCCTGTAATTCTTTTAATGCGATCGAGAAGAAACCGAAGGTCCTCCTCGCTCTGGTAGAAGTGGGGCGAGATGCGCAGATAACCGCGACGACTTACGACCCACACCTTCGATTCCTTCCACAGGTCCGCCGCCAGCTTCACCGGGTCCACTCCGTCCTTGCAAACGCTCACGATGGATGACGCCCACTTTTCGTCGCGCGGTGAGACCACCGTCCATCCCTGTGCGGCGAATTCCGTTTCCAAAATCCGGCAAAGCTCGCGATTCCGCGCGCCAATCCGTTCGACGCCAACATCCAGCAAAATCCGCAGTGATTCCCCCATCGCCATCACTCCGCACACATTCGGCGCGCCTTCCTCGAAACGCCGCGCCGTGCGGTCGGGCGGTGCTCCCAATTGATCATAATTCCAAAACGCCTCGCGCCCATACCATCCCACCAGCGCATCATCGATCAGTCCCAGCTTCTCCTTCGCGCAGTAAAAAATTGCCGCGCCTTCCGGCCCCATCAGCCACTTGTGGCTGTCGGCGGACAGGAAATCAATTTTGCATTTCCTCACGTCGATGGGAAACACGCCGAGCGTTTGGATCGCATCCACGCAATGCAGGGCCCCGTGCGCCGCGCACAGGTTGCCGATCGCTTCCAGGTCCGCGCGAAATCCCGTCGCGAAATTCGCCGACGTCGCCGCCACGAGCCGCACGCCTCCCTGCTTCAGGCGAGCCTCAAGGTCCGCCAGTACATAGCGCCCGCCGCGCTCCGGCCAGAACCACAGCGTCGCCCCCCGCTTCTCTGCAATCTTCCAGGCATACCAATTCGCCGGAAAGGTCTTCTCCTCCACGACAACCACGTCGCCCGGCTTCCAATCCAGCCCCATTCCCACAAGGTTCAGCCCCGCCGTCGTGCTCTTCGTGAAGGCGATTTCCGTTTTGTCGCCTCCCACCAGCCGCGCCGCCGCCGCGCGCGTTTCCTCCATGCGGTGCGTCCAACGGTCGTACACGCTGGAGGCATGGCCCGACGCCTCCCCGGCGAAGGTGCGCAGCATGTCCGCCGCCGCGCGTGTCAGCGGAGCTGTGCCCGCGTGGTTGCAATAAATCAGATTCTCCCGGCTGGGAAACTGGGAAAGATCAAGCTTCAATGGGTTTGAGTGAGGAAAAGGGAACATGTTCTGAAGCTGAAATCATCCCCGAATCGGGGGCCATTCCAAAGATCATTTGCCCGCCCCTTTCCTTTTGCGTCTCGCGCGTGGCCGTTTGCTAATGGGCGCACGACCAAATTCCACCCCTCCGCAAAGGCGCTCCCCATGTCCCAAGTGAAAGCCAGCCACATCCTAGTTGAGAGCGAAGCCGAAGCAAAAAGCCTCAAGCAGCAGATCGATTCCGGCGCCAAGTTTGAACAACTGGCGGCCGCTCACAGCAAATGCCCCTCCGGCGAAGGCGGTGGCGACCTCGGCTGGTTCGGCAAGGGGATGATGGTCAAGCCCTTCGAGGAAGCCTGCTTCACGATGAAGGAAGGGGAGGTTTCCAACCCCGTCAAAACCCAGTTCGGCTATCACCTCATCAAGCTCACGGGAAAGAAGTAGGAACGCAGGCCGACGCCCTGCCATGAAGCTTCTCATCACCTCCGACCTCCATCACGAGATCACCGGGGCGGAAACCATTCGCCGCCTCGTCGCAGGCATGGAGCGCGAAAACCCCGACGCCGTCATTCTCGCCGGCGACATCGGCAATCCCTCGCGCTTGTTCGAACAATGCCTCGGCCTCTTCGTGCGCCTGAACTGCCCCATCGGCGTGCTGCCGGGAAATCACGACCTCTGGCGATCGCCGGGTGAAACGTCCATCCTGCTGCACGAGGAAATCCTTCCTGCCATCACCCGCGATTGCGGATTTCAGTGGCTGCCGGACGGACCGATGAACATCGGCGAAGGGATCGCCGTCGCTGGCAGCATCGCCTGGTACGACTACAGCGCCCGCGACATCGAAGCCGGCATCAGCGAAGAACAGGTCGCCCGCGAAAAGGCCATCTTCTCCAACGACGCGCGGGAAATTGATTGGGAATACAGCGACCAGGAATTCGCCGCCCGCTGCCGCAGCAGCCTTGTCACGCAGTGTCAGGCGCTGGAGGGGGATCCCTCCGTGCGCGCCATCATCGTCGTCACCCACGTTCCCGTCATGAAAACCCAGATGGAATGGCGCCGCGACGACGCGCGCTGGAACCTGCGCAACGCGTTCTTCGGTCACCTCACCCTTGGCAACGAGCTTAAGCCGATCACGAAAATCCACTCCATCGTAAGCGGCCACACGCACCTCGGCCTCAGCGGCGCCGCAGAGCGCGAGGGTGGCCGCCCCATCGCCACCTCCGTCATCCCCAGCGACTACTACAAACCCCGCTGGGTCACCGTGGAGCTGTGAAGACGCCAACGCTGTGTTTTTAGCCGCGGATTGACGCGGATGGAAACGGATTTTAGGAATGTATATACAATGAGGTGGACAAGATGGACGGGGTTGTGTTTTTAGCCGCGGATTTACGCGGAAAAGCACGGATTGGGAATGCATATGCAATGAGGTGGACAAGATGGATGGGGCTGTGTTTTTAGCCGCGGATTTGTGCGGATAAGCACGGATTGGGAATGTATATACAATGAGGTGGACAAGATGGGGTTGGTTGTGTAAAATTTCCCCATTCCCCATTCCCCATTCCC
>JADZDZ010000230.1 GCA_020850785.1 Candidatus Sumerlaeota bacterium
CGCCTTCAGGTAGATCGTGTACCCCAGCGCCTTGAACACGTGGCGATTCTGCGGATCGAGGACCGCCCCCCCGCCTGATGCGATCACGAGCGACTTCGCTTCCGTCAGGCTGGAGATGAACTGCGTCTCCAGTTGGCGAAATGCCTGTTCGCCGGACTCCTCGAAGATTTTCGAGATTTTCTTTCCCGTGTTTTTTTCAATCTGCTCGTCGGTATCAATGAACGCATAACCGAGAGTTTCGGCCAGCTTTCGGCCAACCGTCGTTTTTCCAGAACCCATCAGGCCAACAAGTGTCACGCAGCGTTGCGACATTTTCAAAATTCTCCAAATTTTAAACAGGCGACAAACTACAGTGCGCTGTCCAGAGCCTTTCTCATGACGCTCCGGTCTGGCTTCACATCGAACCAAAATTCAAACGATGCCGCACCTTGTTCCAGCAGCATCGACAGCCCATCGCTGGTCCGCAATCCCTTCGCCCGGCACCGGAAAAGAAACTCCGTTTCCAGCGGGGCATAGATGCTTTCCAGAACGTGGCAATGGGGTGGAAGCAGCGCGGGATCCAAGGGTAAACCCTGAGACGAATCCATTCCCACCCTCGTCACCTGAAACGCAACATCGACCCCGTTCCAGTCCACATTGGAACTGCGGCCCTGCTCAAAAAGCTCCACGGCCTCCCAGACGATTCCGCGCGGAAGTTCCGCGCTCGATTCCAGTGCGTGGACGATGGCGTTTGCATTGTGCAGCGTTCGGTTCAGGATGGTGATGCGCTTCGCACCGGCAAGTGCGCATCCCACGGCCACACCGCGTCCCGCGCCGCCGGCGCCGATGATCAGGCAGTTCTTTCCCTTCACCGTCGCCCCGTCGCTTTCCACGGCGCGAATCGCGCCAAGACAGTCGGTGTTGTGCCCCGTGAGCGTCCTGTCCTTCTCAACGCGAATCGTGTTCACGGCGCCGCAGATGTTCGCCTCCCGCGTGAGGCGATCCATCAATCCCGCGACGGCCACCTTGTGGGGAATGGTGACGTTGCTCCCAACGTAATTCCCGCTGCGAATCTGATGGACGATCTCCTCAATTCCCTCCGGCCGCACGGGGAGCGCCACGTAGCGGGCATCAATTCCCGCCGCTTGCAGCGCCGCATTCTGCATCAACGGTGATAGCGAATGCGACACCGGCCATCCCAGCAATCCCACCATTCGCGTTTGTTGTTCGCTTTGTGTCACAGGATCGTGCCCCACAACCATTGGTAGATGCGCTGCTGGAAGATGACCTCGATCACGGCGGCCAGCGCGATGGAGGGACCAAACGGGAGGTAGTGAACGGGGCGGCTGCGCGGGGTGTTGCGGTTGATTTCCACCAAACGACCCACGGCTGCCTGCGCCTCGGCGAACTCCGCCGCTGGCTCGGCGCTGACGGGCAAACCCGCGCCCGCTTCAAGAATTGCGGGGCCTGCGTGGCGCGCCGCGATTATCTTCCGCACCTGTCTTATCAGCACTCCGTCGACGATTCCGAACAGCGCCGCCAGCGCCAGCGTGACGAGGCAGCCGGCAATTCCCAGCGTGGCACCAATCATCGCAAACAGCTTCACGTCGCCGAAGCCCATCGCTTCCTTGCGAAAGACGATCTTCCCGATGATGCCGATTCCGTAGAGCATGAAGAATCCGAAGGCCGCGCCGATGACCGCATTCACCAGCGGCTCCCACCAGTGAATGCCGCCCGATTCCGCCGCAAGGGTGAAGGGGCTTTTCAGCAGCGCCTCCACGACGTCATACCATTCCTTCCCCCAACTCAACCGCAGCGCAGGAAACGGTCCCGCCGACGCCAGCAGCGGCCAGGGGTCGCATACGCTGATGGCCACCGCCGCCACGAGTGCCGCAATTGTTCCCCCGATGGTCAACTGATCGGGAATGATGTAGTGATCAATGTCCGTGAAGGTTCCAATCAGGAGCATGCTGGCGAAGGCCAGATACCAGAAGGTCGCCACCTGAAGCGAACCGGACTGCGGCGGATTTGTGCCCATGAAGATTGCCACAAACATGAGCCCTGTCAGGAGTTCGATCAGCATGTAGCGCATGCTGTATTTCGATCCGCACTGGCGGCACCGCCCCCCCAAAACGAAATAGCTGACGATGGGAAGATTATCAAACCACTTCACCATGCTCCCGCAGCGGAAGCAGAAGCTGCGGCGGGGATTGTTGACCGACATTCCCATGGGAACCCGGTAGATGCAGACGTTGTAAAAGGAGCCCAGAAATATCCCCAGAATAAAGGCGATGACGCAGGTGGCTGGATAGAGTTCGGGGGGGAGGGGGATGTGGACCATGCGGCGTTGCGCTCTGGCAGAAACGGTCAGGGAACGGGAGGCGGGGCGGCAACAACGAAACCATCTGCGGTTTGGGCCTTTTAGCCACCAAATACCGGGTTGACGGTACGGGGCCGCCGCCCCATATTTGCCAGTGTTCTCACTAAAGGCGGCAGTGTGCCGTTTCGGTTCTGCATACCCCACCCGAAGGAATTCCTGCGTGGCTCATTGGATGAAAACCCTGGTGTTGGGAGTCGCCCTCGCGTTGCCGGGGCTTCTTCCCGCCGTGACGACGGATTATGATGCCTACACCCTGAACCTGACCCGCATCTCTGAGAATCGCCGGAACCCCGGCGAGATGGGGCCGGTTGCCACGGGCGACTTCAACAGTGACGGCGTCGATGACATCGCCTTCGGCTCCCCCCGTTCGGCGGCACTTCTGACTGCGAACTCAGGCAACGTCTTTGTCATTTATGGCAGCGACCCACTGCTGGCCACTGACTACTACGACCTGACGGCGCAGCCTGATCAGGCGAGCAATGGCCTGTTCAGCCGACTTTACACGAACAACACGGAAGGTTTTCAACTCCTTCCGGAACGCGGCGGCGAGCAGTTTGGACAGTCGCTCGCCTCTGGCGATTTTGACGGGGACGGGATCGACGATCTGGCGATCGGTGCCCCCGCGCTGATCGGCGGTTCGGGGCAGGGCGCCGTGTATCTGCTCTACGGTCGCGACGATTCGATCACGACGCATCCGCTGTCGGGCCTCGAACTGATCGACAACGAAATTTTTGACGAGGAAGCCTTCGAAGTGAAGGGGAACCCAAGTCACCAGTATTTTGGCGAAGTGGTTTTCATGGCCGATCTGGACGTCGATGGATACGATGATTTGGTGGTTGGATCGCCGAACCATCCCGTTTCAGTCGGCGTGGAAATCATCTGGGGGCGCCCCCGCAATGTCCTGCCGGTCAACCAGCGCCTTCATCGCGCGGTGATGGGATCGGTGGAGGTTTCCACGGTGATCGCCGGCGCATTGGCGGGCGAGCGCATGGGTTCGTCGTTCGCGGCGTACGACTTCGCCGGCGGCCTGTCCAAGGAGCTTTTCATCGGATGCCCCGGCTGGCCCGGTGGCCCCGGCTCCCGCGGCCGCGTGATTCAGGTGAACATCTCCAAGCCACCGACCAACTTCAACACCTACAACGCGGCGATCGCCCCATTGCAGTATCGCGCAACGGCTGGCATGGCCGGCGCCGATTTCGGCTTCAGCATCGCCATGGATCAACTCGATCCCGACGCACCGGCGGAACTCGTCATTGGCGCACCGAAGTCCGTCCTGAACAAAGGTGAAGTTTACATCGTCAAGCCGGGAGCGGATGGCATCACCAGCCATGACGTTCCCACATCGACGGGCCTCCTCCTCACGCACACACAATTCGGCGCCAAGCTTGGTTACAAGGTTGCCATCCAGAGCGTGGATGGATTCGCCGGCAAGGACTTGGTTGTTGGCGCACCCGGCGTCATCACCGGCTCCGGGTTCGACCATGGCCGCGCGTATGTTATCACCGGCGCACCCTACACCCCCGGTAGCACCATTGACGTTGATATTCCGACGCTGACCGGCGTGAGCGTCGGCAACTTCCCCAGCGAAATGGGCGGCGGAGCGAACCTTGCCTTCGGCGACTTCGATGCGACGCCAAATCCCGTTCCACCCGGCGACACGGAACCACGTCAGGACATCGTGATCAGCGGCACGGGGCAGTCGGTCTACGATCCCGCCTGCACGTCCAACAACCAGGGCGATTGGGTGCTCTGCAATGGCCAGGAAGTTGGCCTGCGCGCATTTATCGGGCGTTCCGCAGTGCTCAGCACGAGCGATTCCTCCCCCACTTGGTCACTGCTTCCCTAGGGCTGCTTTCCCGCTTGTCAGTTGCGACCGCGCTGATGAAGATCAGCGCGGTTTCTTTTTGGCGGAACAGGATTCATCCACGGTGTTCATCGTCGCGCTCACACCCATCGTCGGCCTCACGCTTCCCGCGCTCACTCCGCTGATCTTTGCGGCGGCCGGTGCGCTCGGATACAAGACGGTGATGGACATGAAGGAGGGCGGCGACCTGAACGATGCCCTTCGCCAAAAGCTGAAGGAGGAAGCCCGTACCCGCGTGCAGGTGGATACCGTCGTGTTCGATTCCATCGCGCAGGAAGTGAAGCGCGCGGATTTGCTTCATTTCACGAAGGACGAAATCACGCTGACGCTGATCAAGGACGAGCGCGGCGCGCTGCGCATCGAGGCGAGCGCACCGGAGGGCTACAGCACGGCGCGGCTGCGCAGCGAGGCGGCCGCCTTCGCCCAGGAAATCGCCCAGCAGTTTGCGCTGTCGCGCACCGTTGAGGAACTGGAAAAGATGAACGCCGTGGTGAGCGAAGAAGAAGTTACTGAAGAAGGGGAAATCAGGCTGAAGATAAGCCGCTGGACATGATGAATCCATTTTGCGGAGCCGCCCGTGGCTGAGGGACGTTTCACAAAACTTGAAGGCGCGAAAACCACCTCCGGGCTGACGCCGCCGCCCGGCAGCATTGCGCGCGATGCGCCGAAGAAAAATCCCGTCGTCGAGGACGAAGCCAACTATCCAACGTTCGTGCTGCGCGCGGACGAGGCGTTCTACACGGGAAATTTTCGCGACGCGCTGCGGCACTACAGCCGCGCCCTGCAGGAGAAGAACAACCAGATTTACCCGTGGATCGGGCAGATTTCCGCGCTGATTGCGATGCGGCAGTACAAGGAGGCGGAACTGTGGTCCAACCGCGCGCTCGATCAATTCCCGGAGGACAGTTCGCTGCTGTCCCAGCGCGCGCGCGTGCTGGCGCACACAGGCAATATCAAGCGCGCCATCGGCGTAAGCGACTTCGCGATCAGCAAGGCCGCGACAAACTGGTCATGGCTGGGGCGCGGCGAGGTTCTGCTGGTGGCGAACGATGCCAACGCGATGTTCTGCTTCACGAAGGCCGTGGAGGCCGCGGAGAAGGACGACTGGCGAACGCCATTCCTCGCGGGATTTGCCTACCTGAACAAGCGCCAGTGGGCCAACGCGGAGGAGTTCCTGAAAAAATCCGTCGAAATCAATCCGCGCAATCACTTCACATGGTTTTGCCTCGCGCAGGCGCTGACGGAGCTGAGCTATACTGATCGTGCGCGCGACGCCGTGCAGCGCGTGCTGCAATTGAAGCCCGACTTCCTCCCCGCGCGCGAACTGGAATTGAAAATCTTCCGTCGTCCCTTCTTCAGGCAGGTGTTTGGATTTTTCAAGCGCTGACGCGACTCAACGCTGCGCGTTCCAGTAGCCTTCCATGTCCGCCTCCGTGAGCCGCACCCGCTCCATGGCCTTCAACTCCTCGCGGAATTCGCGCTCGTCGCCGGACCTGCGATAGTCCGATGCCGCCGCGATGAAATCCGCAGCCCGGTAGCGCGAGCCCCGCGCGTGGTCGTCAACCTGCAGCAACAATTGCGCGACTCCCCACAGGGCGAGGAACACGAACGGCATCGCTGCCACCCGGCGGCGTTCCTCCCACGCGATGACGAACCCCGCGCCGCCCAGCATCGCAAAGCACAGCACCAGCAGCAGCCGGTCCAAGCCGCTCGTTCCGAACAACAAACCATGCCCCAGCAGGATTCCCATCACCACCGCCAGCGGCTTCGGGAACCGGCGCAGGATGACCAGCAGCGCAATCGCCCCCCATCCCGCCGCCATGGCGACGTCCGAAGTGAGGCCCATCAGGCCGAGCAAGCGTGAACGCGCCTCCACGTAATCCGCATTGATCGACGACGCCACGTCGCGCGCGCCAACCAATTCCCGCAATTTCCTCGTCAGCACGCGCGGCGCGGCCTTCGTGTACGATCCCACCTGCGACGCAACCGTCAGGGCCCGCGCGAAGCTGCCACCGGCCGCATCGATCACGGCGGCATCGGCGGGAACCGCCGGTCCCAGCACGGCGCCGGGATTTGTGTTCAACAGAAATTCCCAGCCCTGCTGGCCGACGATCGGCGCCTTGGTCGCATGCACGGACGCGTTTCTCACCGAAAGTCCCGCCGCAAGGAGCACAAACGAGACCGCCATCGCGGCGACGCCTGCAAGGTGCCTCTTCCAATTTTCCCCCTCGCGCAGCGATGCGGAAAGGATTCCCACCAGCGCCAGAATCGGCGCCCAGTGGAAGAGCGGCCTGAGCCAGATGGCGAGGCCGGCGATGACACCAAACAGCAGCCAATCCCCCGTGAGGCCCTGCCCTCCATTCCTGATGCGCGCATACAGCAGCAGCAATGATGAGAATGCGAGCGCCTCCCACACCCACGGCCCCGGATAGAGCGATGCGATGATTGACGCCTGCAGTGAGTTGATCCCAATCCCCGCAAGAAATCCCACACGCCGGTTTCCAAACAGGAACGCCGCTGCGCCCGCGCAGCAAACACCAACCATCGCACCCGCCACGCAGGAAAGGAGCTTGTACAGCGCGAGTGATGCGGTCATGCCGAAGCTGCCGGCAAGGATGAAGACGCCGAGTGCGCCGCGCGGGAGTTTGTTGCCGGACCAGCGCGCCCAATCACGCTCCGGCGCCGCGTTCAGCATCTCGCGCGTGATCAGCAGGTTGCGCCCCGCCAGCGACCAATCGTTTCGCTCAACGATCTTCTTCCCCAACTCCGCATAGAACCATGGCTCGCTGCCGAACCATTCCTCGATGCGCCCCGCAGGCTTGTCCGTCAGGTCTGTATAGACAAGGAAGCGCACGCACATTCCCAGCAAAAAGACCAGGAACAGCGCGGCGCGCCAGCCTCCGGCATCCTCCAGCGAAACGCGTCGCGCTGCCTGAAGGAGCCTTTCCATCGATCAGTGTGGCAGCGATTTGGGATTAAGGACGTAGTCCTCTATCTGCACCGCCAATTGCGCGGGCGCTTCACCCACGCAATTTGAAAAGACTGCGACGCAAAGGCCGCGTTCCGGAATGCGGTGCACGGAATGATTGAAGCCGGTGGTGCTGCCCGTGTGCCAGACTTCCTTCATGCCGCCCTTCTCGTCAATTTTCCAGCCATAGCCGTACTTGATGGGCGTTCCGTCGTTCAGTTTTCCTGCGGTGTAGGCCTCCTCCAGCAGGGCGGGGGAAATCAGCTTCTTCCTGCGCAGCGCATGATCCCACTTTGCGTAGTCACGAAGCGACGTGTAAATTCCCCCGTCGCCGAGCACTGAACTCGTCATGCTTTGGTCCGCAAACTTCCATTCCCCGCCATCGCGCTCGTATCCGTAGGCGCGGTCGGAAACTTCGGAAATTCCCTTCTCGAAGGCGACGCTGTTCGTCATGCCAACGGGGACAAAAATTTCGTCGTGGAGGAACTGCGCGTATCGCTTGCCACTCACGCGCTCCACGATCAGCGCCAGCAACGCATAGCCGCTGTTGCTGTAGGAGTATTTCTCCCCCGGCTTGAAATCACCGGCGCTTTGTGCCGCCAGCAGTTTCAGCACATCGGCATCCAGCAGCGGCGTCGTGATGTTCTTGTCGTAGAGGTCCTCGTAATCCTTGATGCCGCTGGTGTGGTTGAGCAGGTGGCGCACCGTGATCAGCTCCGCATAGTCGGGAAGCTCCGGCAGGAATTTGCGGATGCTGTCATCGAGGCTGATCCTCCCCTTGTCCACGAGGATCAACGTGGCCATGGCGGTGAACTGCTTGGAGACGGAGGCGATGCGGTAATTCGTTTCCGGAGTTGCGGGGATATTGTCCTCCAGATTCGCAACACCGTAGGATTTTTCGAAGATCACTTTCCCCCGGTCGATCACGAGAACGCTGCAACCGGGGTCTGATTCGAGCGGGAATTTTTCGCGCACCATGGCTTCGATGCGTGGTGTCAGTGGTGATGTCATGGGATGCCTCGCGCAGCCGGAAACACCAAGGACCAAAAGTAGCAGGATAGCGGCAACGCGCATTATGACCCCCGAAGTTTCATGAAGTAGGCGCCACCTTTCACCCGCCACCGCGCAAGGGCCAGCGGAAAACATTGCGCTGTTCGCTTCCGTTTCGTCTGATCGTTGGAAATCGTTTGTGGGAGCAGGCACGTGAAACCGGTGAGACTTGCCATTGTGGGATGCGGAATTGCCGCGCGGGACCTTCATTGGCCCGCGCTGAAGAAACTTCCGAGGCATTTCCAAGTGATCGCACTGTGCAGCCGCACGATGGAGAGCGCAGATGCGCTTGGGGAGTTGATCGGCTGCCGCGACCGCACGACGGACTACGACGCGCTGCTGCGGCGTGACGACATCGACGCCGTGGACCTGGTGCTGCCGATCCCGCTCAATCACGATTTCACGAGGAAGGCGCTGACTGCGCGAAAGCACGTGATCGTGGAAAAGCCGCTGGCCGCCAGCATGAAGGAGGCGCGCTCGCTGTGCCGCGCCGCCGCGAGGGCGAAGGGTGTTGTCGCGATGGTGGCGGAAAATTTCCGCTACCGGCCCACGCTCATTCGCTTGAAGAAGATGATGGAGAGCGGCATTGCTGGGGAAATCTATGGCGCCCGTTTTGACGTCTTCATTTCCATCACGCCGCAAACCAACAAGTACCTGAAGACGAAATGGCGTCTGAAGCATGAATACCCTGCGGGCTTTCCCGTGGACGGGGGAATCCACAATGTGAACGCGCTGCGGTTTCTCTTCGGTGAATTGAAAACCGTGCGATCATCCGCGCAGCAGGTGAATCCCACCATCGGCGACGTTGACACGATGCACATCGACTATCGTGCGGAGGAGACGGGGGTCCCGCTGCAGTTGAATCTCTTCTACAGCGCGCGCGGGATGCGCGAAATCCGCCTGTTGGTATTCGGCACGGGGGCGACGCTGGAAATGCGCGGCAATACGATCACGACCTTCCGCGATCAGAAGGAACCGCGCGTGGAGAACGTGGAGGACAGCGGAGGCTACGTGGAGGAATTTCTGGCCTTCCACAAGGCGATCCGCACAGGAGGCACAACGGAAACGGACTTCGCCGAGGGCACCCGCGACCTGCGCACGATCCTCGATGCGGTGAACAAGGCCGGCCTCAGCCCTTGATCAGGCTGAGGAACTCATTGCGGGTTTGTGGGCTGTTTCGAAAAACACCAAGCATCGATGACGTGGTCGTCACGGAGTTCTGCTTCTGCACGCCGCGCATGCACATGCAAAGGTGACGCGCCTCCGCAACCACCGCAACGCCGCGTGGATTGAGAATCGTTAGCAGTGATTGCGCGATCTGCTGCGTGAGCCTTTCCTGCACCTGCAGGCGTCGCGCGAAAACGTCAATCAGGCGCGGAATTTTTGACAGTCCGATCACCTTCCGATTCGGCAGGTAGCCCACATGAATCGTTCCGAAGAAGGGAATCATGTGGTGCTCGCACAGTGAGTAGAACTCCACGTCCCTGACCACGACCATTTCATCATGGGTGCCGACGGTTTTTTCCGTGAAGATCGCCCCATTGACCACATCGCGGGGATCGGTGTGGTAGCCGGAGGTGAGGAAGGCCCATGCGCGATCCACACGCGCGGGTGTTTTCAGCAGCCCCTCGCGATCGGGGTCTTCGCCGATATTCTTCAGAATCTGGCGAACCAGCGGCGCGATTCCGACGCTGTCCGGGGGAAAAACGTCCTCCGGATCAGTGGCGCCGCCCTTTGCCTTGGATGTGGGAGCCTTCCGTTTCGCCACGTTACTGCTCCTTGCGCGCTTGGGTGAAAGTTGACACGGTCGAATTCGATAGCACAACTAGTGCCGCATCATGACAGCCGCAAGGTGCAACCCGCGCGTGTTCCGCATTCTTTTCTGCAACTATGAATATCCACCCATCGGCGGTGGCGGTGGAACGTGTTCGCATAATTTGGCGCGCCAGCTTGTGCGGCGCGGGCACGAAGTGGAAGTGGTGACTGCGCGTTATCGCGGGCTCAAGCGAAGCGTGCGCTTCGGCGGCCTGCACATTCGCAGGATTGCTGCACTGCGATCACGACCCGATCAATCGAATCCGCTGGAGATGGCAAGCTATGCGCTCTCCGCGGGCCTGCATCTCCTTGCGCGGAACGCACCACGCCCTGACATGGTTGTCTCCTTTCACACTATCCCGTCGGGACTCGCCGCCTTTCCCTACTGCAGGCTTCACGGGGTTCCGCACATCGCGCTGCTGCGCGGCGGCGACGTGCCGGGATGGTTGCCGCAGAGGATGGCGGGATGGCATCGCGCAACGCTGCCGCTGAACCGGATGATTGTATATACGTCGAGCGCGTGCCTTGCGAACAGCGACGGCATGCGCGCGCTGGCGCAACGTGCGTTCCCCCGGAAGAAAATTGGCGTGCTGCAGAACGGTGTCGATCTGCGCGCATTTTGCCCGCCCCGGCGGCCACGGTCCGCACGCGGGGATTCCACTCTTCAATTGCTGTTCGTGGGACGCATCACGTCGCAGAAGGGAATCGATTCACTTCTTCGCGCAATGGCCCGCAGGCAATTCGCGACGGTGGACTGGAAACTGAACGTTGTGGGTGATGGGCCGCAACTTGCGGAGTATGTGGAGCTGTCGAAGGAACTCGGCATCATTGACCGCGTGAATTTCCGTGGCTGGGTGCAGCGCCGGGAATTGAGGGGCCACTACGACAGTGCCGACATGCTTGTGTTTCCTTCGCGCTACGAAGGGATGCCCAACGCGGTACTGGAAGCCACCGGCTGCGGCCTGCCGGTGGTCGCCACGCGCACGGCGGGCACTGTGCAGATCGTCAGGGATGGCGAGAACGGATTCCTTGTCGATGTTGATGATGAAGATGCGCTGGCGCAGCGAATCGGGACGTTGATGACGGACAGGCCATTGCGGCTGCGGCTGGGGGAAAACGGGCGTCGCATCGCGGAAGCGCAATGGTCGTGGGAAGCGCGCGCTGCGGAATTGGAAAAGCTGATCGCGGGAATCCTCGATTGAAAAAGCCGTCGGCCGCAGGAATTACCCCGCGGCCGACGACACCCGTTTGCACCCGTATGTGAGAAAGGAGTGCCGTGATTAGTGCGGCATCCGGTGTTTCGGTTGGATGGTGGAAGGATTTATTCCACGGTGATCTGCATTTCCTGAGTCCTGCCATCCTGCTGACGCCTGACATGATCCAACGCTCTTTGCGCCGCCTCCTCCGCGCGCTTTGCCGCTTCCTCCGCGCGCTTGTTAGCGTTCTCCCTGCTTTCGCGAATCTGCATGGAAATCTTTTCGCTGAGTTCCGGCGACCCGGCGGAGAACGACACCTTCTTGGGCGACTTGTTTTGCTTCAGTTCCGGCAGGCTTGCCAGATATTCACGCACCGCCTGAATTTGGTCCTGACGGGCCGTGATGGTCAGGCGATGATTGTTTTCGTCGTACCAGGATTTGCGGCCTTCCGCTTCCGCATGTACCTTTCCGCCATCGGCATACAGCAGGGTTTCAACCACCTCGCGCACCTGGGCCACGAATCTGCTCTTCTTTTCCGGTGTATCCAAGTCCGCAGATTCCGGCTCCAGCGAAAATATCGCCGCGCGCAAGGTGTTCGCCGGAAGCGAAGCCTGTTCGACAGGATTCACCATGAACTTCGCATCGTTCATGGAGTGCGTTCCCAAACTCACCGCTTTCGACGACTCCTCCAGAACAACATTCGCGGAGATTCCCAGCTCATCTCTCAACCGCTTCGCCATTGTCGTTGCTTCAGTCATACTTAGCAGATCATGACCGACGCGCACGCGCAGGAATTGGCCTACCTTGACAATTCGCGCGAGGTATCCCTCCTTCTGCAACTGTGCGAGCATCGGCTGCGCTGCCGCTTCGTTGCCGAAGTAGCGGTCAACTTCCACAGAGAATTTTTTTAGCGCGTTGCCCTCAACGATCCGAAGGTTCGTCATCGCTGCCACCGGAGGCGCTGGTGGTGCCGGTGGTACTGGTGGCGCGGGCGGCGCCGATTCCTTCGCACCCACCGACGGCGCGGTCGCATGCACATCGGTTGTGGTAACAGCGACTGTATCCGTTTTTTCCGGTGTGCTGTCCGCCGTCACGACGCGCGTGCAGGCGATGGCGATGAGCAGGCTGAAGAAGAGGCAACCTGCCGGGACTACGAGTGCCTTGCGCATGATTCCGTTTCCTTTACGGGATTTGAGTCTTTGAAGTCGTTTGCGAATTTCCGGCGTGCGCGCCATGGGCACCGTGCCGCGTAGGGCTGCGGGGCCGCCCAGCACGTCGAGGGCAACGCGCGCAAGCACCGCGCTGTAGATGCGCTCCCCGCCCATGCAGTCCGCCGCCAGAAGGTCCGCTGATTCTTCGCAGGCGCCGGAATGTGCGGCGGAAATTTTCCAGACCAATGGATGGAACCAGAGCGCGATGCCGAGCAATTCAACCAGCAGTGACCACGGCACGTCCGCCCCGCGCTGGTGCGCCAGTTCGTGCGCGAGCACCGACTGCAATTCTCTGCGATTTTCCGCCCTCGCAACGCGGCTGGAAAGCACGACGACGGGGCGAAAGACTCCCGCCAGATAGGGGGATGCGATCCCGTCGGAGACGCGCAGTTGTGGAACACGCCTGAGGCCAAGCCGCGTTGCAATCTCCCGCGCGCATTCCTCAATCGCAGTCGGCGCGGCCTGCGAATCGCGAAGGTTCGCGAGCACCAAAAACTGTCGGAGTACAAAACGGAATGTGAGGAAAATCACGCCGCCCAGATAGAGCATCACGATCACGTCATACCATGACGTCGATGCCCCGTCTGTATTCACCACAGCGGATGACGTTGACGTTTCGGCAATCGGTGGATTTTCTGCGACGCGCCTGCGCAAGTCATTCACTTCGCTCTGCAGCACCGGGGCGTTGGCGGCCTCATCCACGGCGGCATCGAACTGGAGTTCCATGGCTGCCAGTTCCTCCATCGCGATGGTGCGAAGCATCCCGCGCGCCTCCGCGTTCTCCACGCTTTGGCGACTGACACCGAATTTCAAGTCGGGCGCACGAAGCGCGAGCAGCGGCAGCAGCACACATCCTGCGGCGACAGCGCGCCACGACAGCACGCGCCAACGTGGGTTGACGGCGAAGCGCTCCATCGCCAGCGACGCCGCCCATCCCATCAGCAGCAGCACGCTAACTTTCAGCAGGACTTCCGTCAGCGGGGAGAGATGAAGGAGCGCGTACAGGATCGTGTCGATCATGGGCGGACTTCCTCCTTCCCCGACTGGGCGGCGTCATCGGCCGCGATCTGCTCCAATTCGCGAATGTCCTCTGCGGACAACTTTTCCGATTTGATCAACTGCGCAATCAGCGCCTTCGATGAGCCGCCGCAGAACACATCGGCGATTCGCCGCGCCCAGTTGCGAAACTCGCTTTCGGGTGGGGTCTTGGCCTCGTAGTAGTAGGCCTTTCCCTCCTTCCGACGCTCCACATGCCCCTTCTCCAATAATATAAGGAGAACAGAGCGGACGGCACCGTTTCCGACGGGCCGGGGAAAAAGCTCCTCGATCTCGGCGGGCTTAAGCGCCCCATGCTCCCAAAGCACCTTCATCACTTCCAGTTCTGCTGCGGTGAACGATTCCAAGGTAGTTGACCCCCGCGAGGATATGTGGACAAATCCACAGTTTCCTCCGGGTGGTCAATGGCAAAGTGTGGAACAATCCACATGTTGGATGAGAAATTCTCGTTGCTCGCGCAAAGGATTGTGAAGAAATTCACAAACACGCCCGCATTTGCTCATTTTCGCAGTCAATTGCGGCGTTTTCTCACGATTTCCGCCCTTCTTAGACGCTTTCATGCCTGATCAAAGTAATCATCCCGCCATCCGGCCCGGCAAAGACGACGTTAAGTTCTTCATAAACGGCCACGAGGTCGTGGGGAAAAAGGGGGAGACGATCATCACGGTCGCCGCCCGCGAAGGTGTTTACATTCCCCACTATTGCTGGCATCCGGCCCTGAGCGTCGCGGGCAACTGCCGCCTGTGCCTTGTGGAAGTACACATGCCGAATCCGAAGGATCCGACGGCAAAGCCGACCCCGGCGCCGAAGCCGGTGATTGGCTGCCAGACGCCGATTTCGCCGGGAATGCATGTGTTCACGGAGTCCGCGCTTTCCAAGGATTGCCAGAATGGAATGATGGAGTTCCTGCTGGCAAACCATCCCCTTGACTGCCCCATCTGCGACCGCGGCGGCGAGTGCATGCTGCAGCGCTACAGCATGGATTATGGCAAGGGCCACGCGCGCATGATCGACAAGAAGCGCAAGTTCATGAAGCCCAGCGCGGATCCGCTTATCGACATTGAGCGCAATCGCTGCATCATGTGCACTCGCTGCGTCCGCTTCAACGATGAGGTTGCGGGCGATCACGTGATGGGTGTTTTCGACCGGGGTGAAGGGAACTACATCGGCACCTTCGGCCAGGGTCCTGTTTCGAATATTTTCTCCGGCAACGTGATCGACCTGTGCCCCGTTGGTTGCCTTACGAGCAAGCCCTTCCGCTTCAAGGCGCGCGTGTGGGAGCTTCTGCAGACCCAGTCAACCGGCATCTGGGACGCCAGCGGCCCGAAGGTTACCTACTGGACGCGCAACGGAAGGCTCTATCGCACAACGCCGCCTTCCCGCAAGTACCACGGCACCTATACGGTGAACGAGGATACCGAGGAATTTATCGACAATGTGACGCGATTTGGCAGCGATTTCGGCGCCCATGAGGATCGCTGGGATGAAAGCCGCGTCCTTATCGGCTCAACGCTGCTGCCCGGTGCCTACGCGGAGGCGATTCGTTACGCCGCCGAGGGGCTTGCCAAGGCGAAGCTGAATCACGGAGCCGACGCGCTTGCGGTGCTCGTCAGCCCGCGCGCGACGATGGAGGAAGGTTTCCTGGCGGCGAAGCTGGCGCGCGAGGCCATCGGCACCGACAATGTGGATTGGCGCATGAATGTGGCCGCGCCCGATGCGGTTGACCTCGCGATTGATCATGCGGACGGCGACTTGGAGGACGGCTTCGATGCAGTCGTTCTCATCAACGGCGATTTCGTTCACACGACGCCGGTGTTCGCTTCCCGCGTGAAGGAACACGCCCGCATTTACAACCGCCCGATCATCCGGATCGGTCACTATCACGATCCCTATTTCGCGCAGCATTCGAAGCTGCGCTTCCATTGCGCGCCGGGGGAAACCGCCGGTGCGCTTGCGTCGCTTGCAAAGGCGGTGGCGGGCGATGCCAACGCGAGCAATCAGTTGGCGAAAACCTTCGGCGTGAACGCGGAGCGCATCGAGGCGCTGGTGGCGGTGCTCAAGGGTGGGCATGGCCGCGCGCTGATGCTTCAGAACCTGCAGGACATGGGCGGCAATTATCTGGCGGACGAGGTTCCCGCAGCGATCGCATTGAAGCAGTCGCTGGGAGCCGCGTGGCGCTACATTCCCGTGCTGACTGATCGCAACGCCTTCGGCCTGCGTCTGGTCGGGGCCGAACCCACGCGGAAGGATTCCTTTTCCGCTGGCAATTTGGTGGAGTTGATCGAGCAGGGGCGCATTCGCGCGTTGTTCGCAGTGGGGGCAGATTCGCTGGCGAATTATCCGGATCAGCCGCGGCTGCTGCGCGCGTTGGACAGCCTGGATTTCTTCGTCGTTTCGGACCTGTTCGCTTCCGATGTCACGAAGCTGGCGGATGTGTTCATCGCCGCCGCCTCTCATCTGGAAAAGTCGGGAACCTTCTGCGATGTGGAGGGGAACCTTGCGCGGATGAACGAGACGGACAAGCCGCGCGGCGGTGCGCGTCCCGATTGGGAAACCATCGTGGGCATCGCGGCGGCGCTTGGCGGCGACAAATTCGCCTACAAAGGCGTCGAGGATGTTTTCAAGGACATGATGAAGGCGATCGCGCCGGGCTTTCAGGGCAGCTTCAGGGGCCTGTTGCTTCCGGGACCGCGCAATGATTTCAGCGTCAACGATCCCGGCGGGGCGCGCAAACGCACGCCTGAATACAATCCCGGTGATTACCGCACCGATGGTGCGCACTTCCGCAAGGCGGGAGACGCGGTGGAATATTCCGCGAAGGCGCCGCGCGCTCCGCGCTCGGTTCCTGCGGGGCAGTTCCTGCTGGCATGGGGCCGGCACATTCAGGGGAACGATTATCACCTCAATCGTGCGTCGATTGCCAACCTGCTTCAGATTCCCCCCTACGCGGAAATCAACCCCGCTGATGCGGAGAAGCTTGGCGTCGAGCACCTCGATCGCGGCGTGCTTCATGTTGGCGATCAGGCATGGGACGTGGAAATCCGCGTGAAGGCCGGTCCCGCGCCGGGCGTGATCTACATGCCAACGCTGGCGGGCCGGAACCTGACGCAATACAGCGACGCCCCCATCGCATCACTTGAAGTCGTCACAACACCGGAACACGAGGAGGCTGCGGCGCGCTCGTGAACCAGACGCAGCTTCAACTTCCCTTCAGTCTTCAACCGCTGTTCGACTTCGTCGGTCAGGTGACCGGCGGATCGCCGAACGCATTCATCATCCTGATCGCAGCCCTGAAAATCCTGCTGATTCTTGGCGGCCTGCTTCAGGTGATCCCGTTCATCATTCTTTTTGAGCGCAAGATCATCGGCTGGATTCAGGACCGGCCGGGCCCGAACCGCGCAGGCCCCTTCGGCGTGCTGCACGGCATTCTGGACGGCGTGAAGCTCTTCTTCAAGGAAGAGATCATGCCGAAGGGCGTGGACAAGGTGCTGTACCTGATGGCGCCTTCGCTCGTCGTGGTTCCCGCGTTTCTGGCGCTGTGTCTGGTGCCGATCGGTCCGATCATTCAGGGGAAGCACCTGAACTTGCTTGTCAATTTCCTGCGCCTTGATCCCGCGATGGTGGGTTCGAACGGAGTCATTTCGCAGATACCGATGGCGGTCACGAATCCGAACATCGGGATTCTCTACGTGCTGGCGATCACGTCCATGGGCGTGTACGG
The DNA here is from genome assembly GCA_020850785.1 of Candidatus Sumerlaeota bacterium. Taxonomy (GTDB): domain Bacteria; phylum Sumerlaeota; class Sumerlaeia; order SLMS01; family SLMS01; genus JADZDZ01. Next base: position 17,241 of record JADZDZ010000230.1, read on the forward strand.
CATCACGCTGGCCGGCTGGTCTTCGAACAACAAGTGGTCGCTGCTGGGCGGCATTCGTGCCTCGGCTCAGATGGTGAGCTACGAAATCACGCTGTCGCTGGCGATTCTTTCGATCATCCTGATCAGCGGAAGCCTGAACCTGTACGACATCATCGAAACGCAGCGCGGCGGCTTCTGGAACTGGAACATCCTTGCCGCGCCGGTGGCTTTCATCCTGTTCGTGATCGCGATGTTTGCGGAAACGAACCGCCTTCCCTTCGACCTTGCAGAAGCAGAAGCGGAACTGACGGGCGGATTCCACACGGAGTATTCGTCGATGCGCTTCGCGCTCTTCTTCCTCGGCGAGTATGTGAACATGGTAATCGTGGCGGGAATGTGCACGACGCTGTTTTTGGGCGGCTTCTACGGTCCGATCCAGATCGAGACAATTCCCCTCGCGGTGTTCAACGGCGGTTGGGATGGCCTCGCATCGCAGATGTCCCAGATTCCCTCGATCATCACCATTCTGGCGTCCTACCTGCTGGGGCCGATGGTGATCTTCCCCGCGAAAATCAGCTTCTTCATTTTCCTGTTCATCTTCGCGCGCGCAACGCTCCCCCGCCTGCGCTATGATCAACTGATGAGCCTTGGCTGGAAGAAGCTGCTTCCGATCGGACTGATCAATCTGGTGCTGACGGCCATCGCGGTGGCGATCGACCTTGTGTATCGTGCGGGTCTGCCCGGCGGCCTTGAGTCGAACCAGCACATGACGCTCGCGGCGAAGCTGATTCTTGGCTTCGTGACGCTGGCACTCTTCCTTGGCTGGGATTTGTTGGTCTTCAGCCCGAAACGCCGCCGGCAGCTTACGACGGAATACCAGAATCTCGAACGCGGTCCGGATCATCCGGCGCAGGCGCTCGCACAGTGATGACCTTCGAGGAGATGAACGCTTCATGCTGATCGAATTTGCCAAAGGTGCGGGAATCGCACTCGGTCACATGTTCCGCTATCTGGCGGGAAAAGGCTCCGTGACGCTGGAGTATCCCGAAGTGAAGCGCGAACAACCGGCATTCTTCCGCGGGCGCCATCGCCTGCAACGTTACGAGAACGGGCTTGAGCGCTGCGTGGGTTGCGCGTTGTGCGCGGCGGTTTGCCCCTCGGAGGCGATCTATCTGGAAGCCGCCGAGAACACCCCCGAAAACCGCGTGTCCGCCGGCGAGCGATACGCGGAAGTTTACCAGATTCACCTGCTGCGCTGCATCTTCTGCGGTTTCTGCGAGGAAGCCTGTCCGGAAAACGCCATCGTGATGGGCTCCAATTTCGAGCTCTCCATGGACAAGCGCACGGACTTCATCGCGCAGAAGACGGACATGCTGGACGCTCCGGAAAAGGGCTTCGGCACGCCGCACGACTACGATCCTTTCATCTCCCACGTGACGCCTGAATCCGACAAGGAAGCGAAGGCCGATCCGTGGACGAAGACGGGGACGGAACACTGATGTCGCTACTGATTGTCTACAGCATCCTGTTTCTTGCCACGGCATCGCTCGCACTGGGTGTGCTGCTGAACAGGAATACCGTCCGCAGCGCAATGTGCCTCGTGGGCGTGATGATCTGCCTGGCCGCGAATTACCTTCTCATGTATCAGGAATTCGTCGCCTACATCCAGATTCTCGTCTATGCGGGCGCGATCATGGTCCTCTTCCTTTTCGTGATCATGCTTCTGAACCTGAAGGAGGCGGAAATCCTTCCCTGGTACCTGCGCAACGCACGCTTCTGGGGCGGAATCCTTGCGGTCCTCTTCTTCCTGCTGCTCGGCTTTGGCATCAAGAATTTCCACACGGCCTCCGGCGCACCGCGCGCGGTTGCGAATCAGGCGGAGTTGGCAAAGAGCGGCACCGCAGAGGTTATGGTGCTGGCCACGAAGATGATGACCACGTACATCGCCCCGTTCATCCTGACGTCCGTGCTGCTTCTGGTGGCCGTGATCGGCGCCATCGTCATGGCGCGCCGCCGCGATGAAGACGGCAACGAAATCGTCCTCGATCCGGAG
>JADZDZ010000231.1 GCA_020850785.1 Candidatus Sumerlaeota bacterium
CTTTGAAATCCTGAGCGCGAAGAATGGGACCTTCACCATCAACGCACGTGCGGGATTTTTCCTGCCCGGCCAGGTGGACGTCGTGGTGGCCGACGGAAAGGCTGATCCCGAATCGGTGGTGATTGAGTTGAACGGCACCGGGGCGCTGCGCGTGCAGGTGTTGACGCCGCAGGGGCTTCCCGCCGGTGGGGCGCTTGTCAGCCTCTTCGGCAATGCCACGTTCAACGATCCGCTGGAATCATATGGGAGTTGGCAGACGTTTGCCGATGGCACCCGCGAAATTGAAATCACGGCGCCGACGTCGGTGGCCTCGTTCCGCATAGGCGCCTACAAGGCAGGCTACATTCCCGGCTGGAGTCAGGACTTGTCCACGTCGGGCGCGTTCGAATCGGTGCTGCGTGTGACGCTGGGTGCGGGCGTGCGCGTGCGCGGCCGCATCGTGGACAAGGATTCCGCGCCGATTGATGCGGCGTCGATCACGGTGAAGGAAGGCTTCATGCGCACGGGCGTCGTGTATCAGCGGGTGAATGAGCAGTTTCCCGCCGCTGCCTCCGACGCGGCGGGTGGTTTCGAATTGGGACCGCTGGAGCCGGGAGCCGTGACGCTCGGTTTTGGCGCGGAAGGCTACGTTTCAGACGTGAAGACCTTCATGTTGGGCGATCCCGTGCTGGACGTTGGCGACATTGTGCTCGAAGGAAACGATGACAATGCCGCCGAACGGGTGTTTGGTGTGATTGTGGATCAGGATGGCGTTCCCATGGTGAGCCACAACGTCTACATGAAGAGCACCAGCACGGAGAAGCAGTACTACGCGCGGACCGACAGTCGCGGCGGCTTCAAGATCGACAAGGTGGTGGAGGGAGAGTACGTCATCTATACGAATGGATCGGCGCTGCGCGACGGTATATACATCACGCTGGATCAGGTGTATCCCTTCGCGAAGCCGGGCGAAAGCGGCGGGCTGTACCTTGTCTATGACATGGGCCAGTCCCTGACGTTCTCCGTGCAGAGCGCCGGCGGCGAAGCGGTGCGAAATTACCGCGCGGGAATCAACGTGCGATACGCGGGGGCATCGGGTTTTGGTGGCACACGCGAGGAGTTCGGCGTGGCCTATGAGAAAGCGGTGACGAGCGGCGACGGTTCCGCGCGGTTGGACCACTTGATTTCCGGCACTGGCAGCCTTGTGATTCAGGCGGAGGGCTACGGCGCAAAACGAGTGGACGATTTTGCGATCTCCGTTGGCGGCCCCACGGACCTCGGCGTGATCACGCTGGAGTCGGGATCGAAGCTTCGTGGTACGGTCATTGCGGATGAAAACAAGCAGCCGCTTGAAGGAGTCACCGTGCGCGCCGCCGCGCCACCGGGTTCGCCTCCGCAGCATCCGCTGAACGCGCTGTCGCTGAAGACAACAACGAACGCAGGCGGAGAGTTTGAGCTGGCGAACATTCCGTCGGGATCGGCGTCCTTGATTCTAACGAAATCGGGGCGCATCAAGACACAACTGATCGTGACGGTTGCCGAGGATGATGACAGCAATGCGGGGACGATTCCCCTGGCGCTGGGGGCGCGATTGCGCGGGACAGTGACCGATGCAAATGGCGCCGTTCTGCCGGATATCCTGATCGTGGCGGGGGAGCAGGCCATCTACACGGACCGTGACGGAAAGTACTTCTACGACACGTTGGCGGCGGGGACGCTGAAGGTCATCGCGGAGGACCGTACGGGAAAATATCCGCGCCAGGAAATGACGGTGACGCTGGGGGAAAATAGCGAGGTGGTGGCGGATTTTCGCCTTGGGGGCGCGCAAACTCCGGTGACGGATGGACCGCCATGAGCTATATTCTTGGCTTGACGGGCACGATAGGCAGCGGGAAAACGTTCGTAGCTTCGCTCTTCTCCTTGTGTAACGCGGTGGTTGTAGACGCGGATACACTGGCCCGGGAAGCGGTTCTCCCCGGCACACCAGCATTCAAAGAGATAGCACGAAAGTTTGGCCCGGGAATTCTGTCGGCGGATGGCGCAATAGACCGCGCCGAGCTTGCCAGAATCGTCTTTTCCGACGCATCGCGGCGCACCGACCTTGAAAGCATCATTCATCCGGTGGTTCACGAGCGCTTGCGGGAAATCGTTCGGCAATCAGTTTCCAGCCCGTTGGTCATTCTGGATGTTCCCCTCCTTTTTGAATCGGGAATGAATCAGGAGTGTACCGCGATAGCAGTGGTAACTGTTGATGACAAGGTGCGAGGCGAGCGTCTGAAAGCCTGCCGCAACATTTCCGAATCGGATTTGGTTGCGCGCATCAAGGCCCAATGGCCACAGGAAAAGAAAGCATCACTCGCTGATTTCGTCATCGACAATTCCCGATCACGACGCGACACGGCACACCAGGTCGCGGCACTGCTGGACAGGATTTTTCCCGTCGGCATTCCATCTCCCCTCACAAAAGCCCCCCTTCAGGAAATTGCCTGACAAGCCCTTGAAATTCACTTCATGCGCCTGAACCAAAACCTCACACTCGGAACCCAACAGGAGCGTCTTCGCGATGCGTCGTCGTAAAAATTCGCAGAATTCCGGCGGATACCAGAACAACCAACAGAACCCAGGAAACAGCGCAAATTACAACCCCGGTAACTCCTACCAGAACAGCGGGGGACGCCGCCGTCGCCGTCGCGGAGGCGGGCACCAGAGCCAGCAAATGCCGCCAGGGTATGAAGGTGGAAACATCCTCAACAGGGACTTGAACGAGGAGGAGGAGGATTCATTTTTTGACACGCCGCCGACAGGTTCCTCCATCGGCAATTCCTCTGATGCGCCCGAAGAGCGCGATGTTGTGAATCCTCAGGGAGAGTCCGCCGATGAGGGCGATTCGAGCGGCGGCCAGACGCCGGTGCCGGCGCGTCCCATCAAGATGATCCCGCTGGCGGACTTGGGGCAGCTCAAGCGCATGTCCATGGGCGAGCTGGCAAAAATGGCGCAGGACATGGGCGTCGACAACGCCGCAGGGATGCGCAAGCAGGACCTGATTTTCCAAATCCTGCGCATCAATGCAAACATGGAGGGTGGCCTTCGCGCCAACGGCGTGCTGGAAATCCTGCCGGAAGGTGGATTCGGTTTCCTTCGTTCCGCGAATTACAATTACCTGTGGGGGCCGGATGATATATACGTTTCGCCGTCACAGATTCGTCGCTTCGGCCTGCGCAAGGGCGACACGGTGGTTGGCACGGTGCGTCCGCCGAAGGAAGGTGAGAAGTACTTCGCGCTGCTGAAGGTTGAGAAGATCAACGAAGTCGATCCGCAGACCGCGAAGGAAAAAATTCTTTTCGACAACCTGACACCGCTGTATCCCACGCGGCGCATCAAGATGGAAACAACGCGCAAGAAGCTCACAACGCGCGTGATGGACCTGCTGACGCCATTGGGAATGGGACAGCGCGCGCTGATCGTGGCGCCGCCCCGCACTGGCAAGACGATCATGATGCAGGACATCGCGAATGCAATCACGGCCAATCACCCGGAAATCTACCTGATTGTTCTCCTGATTGACGAACGTCCCGAAGAAGTGACGGACATGGAGCGCACGGTGAAGGGGGAGGTGATCAGTTCCACCTTCGACGAGCCGGCGGACCGCCACGTTCAGGTTGCGGAAATGGTGATCGAGAAGGCAAAGCGCCTTGTGGAACACGGACGCGAAGTTGTGATCCTGCTCGATTCGATCACGCGCCTCGCGCGCGCCTACAACACGGTGACGCCACCATCGGGCAAGGTGCTCACCGGCGGCCTCGATGCAAATGCACTGCACAAGCCGAAGCGTTTCTTCGGCGCCGCGCGCAACATCGAGGAGGGAGGATCGCTGACGATCATTGCAACGGCCCTCGTTGAAACCGGATCAAAGATGGATGAAGTGATCTTCGAAGAATTCAAGGGAACCGGCAACAGCGAAATCAAGCTGGACCGGAAGTTGTCCGACCGCCGCATTTATCCCGCGATCGACATCATGACGAGCGGCACGCGAAAGGAAGAACTGTTGCTTTCGGAGATGGAGCTTCAGCGCGTGTGGCTGCTGCGCAAGATTCTGAACGAACTGAGCGTGGTGGAGGCGATGGACTTCCTGCTGGATCGCATGAAGAAGACGGAAAACAACAAGGACTTCCTGGAAGCCATGAACCAATAGTTGGAATGTGCGTGGCTGCTTCGGGCCGGAAGCAGCCACGCGCATCGCGCCAATTCCCTACGGCGCGGCGACAAGCTCTGCGGCCCGCGCCATCACCTCATCCAGCTTCGCCACATCCTTCGCGCCCGCCTGGGCGTAGTCCGGCTTGCCGCCCCCCTTACCGCCAAGCGGTTGTGCAAGCTTGTTCACCACATTGCCGGCAGGGTATTTCGCCTGTGCGTCTTTTCCCGATGCGACGACGAGGCTGATCTTGTCGTCCGCGACGCTGGCGCCGACGATGACGCTGCCGGCTCCCATCTTGTCCCGCAGCGCCGTCGCAAGCACGCGAAGTTCGTTGCCGTCGAGGCCGTCCGCACGTGCGATGCAGAGCTTCGCGCCGGGGACGTCGATGGCCTTTCCCGCGTAGGCGTCGAGGTTCTGAAGCGCCGCCTCCTGCCGCATGCGGGCGATTTCCTTGTCCATTTCCTTGATGCGCGCCTGAAGCGACTGCACGCGCAGCAGCGTTTCCGGTCCCTTCGCGGCGAGAAGTTTTTGCAGCGGATCGACGAGCTGATACTGGTCGCTGATTTCCGCCTCCAGAGCGGCGGTGCCGGTGACCGCCTCGATGCGGCGCACGCCGCTGGCGATGCTGGATTCGCTGACAATGCGATAGCGCGCAATGTCGCCGGTGTTGGCAACGTGGGTGCCGCCGCAGAATTCGACGCTGGGCCCCATCTGCACGACGCGCACGACGGCACCATATTTTTCGCCGAAGGGAGCAATGGCGCCCTTCTGCCGCGCTTCCTCCAAGGTCAGCACTTCCGTGTCCACGTTCGCATTTTCCAGAATCATGCGGTTCACTTCGCGCTGGATTCCCGCAAGGTCATCGCGCGTTAGCGCCTCCGTGTGGGTGAAGTCGAAGCGGGAATAGTCGGGGCCGACGTAGCTGCCCGCCTGCGTGATGTGTTGTCCCACGAGGCGCTTCAACGCGTTCTGCAGCAGGTGCACGGAGCTGTGGTTGCGGCGGATGGCGGTGCGGCGTGCCGCATCCACGGAGGCGCGCACCTCTCCTCCCGATTTTAGCACACCGCTGACGACGGTTCCCTTGTGTATATACAGGCCCTGGGGGGATTTGATGACGTCCTTGACGAGGAACTTTCCCGCGCCATTTTCGATGACGCCGGTGTCGCTCACCTGACCGCCGCTCTCGGCGTAGAAGGGAGTTGAAAGCAGAACGACCAGCGCATCCGCACCGGCAGACACGCTGTCGCAGGTGGACCCGTTGTGCAGCAGCGCGGCAATTTGTGTTTCCGTGGGTTTCGACACGTCGCCGTAGCCGACGAATTCCGTGGCTCCGTGCGTTTCAAAAACCTGATCAACAAGCTCCTCGTTGAAGTCGAGCTTCGCGCCCTTCCAAGACTTCTTGGGTTCGTCCTTCTGATTCTTCAATGCGGCATTGTATCCCTCAATATCCACGGAGACGCCGGCGTCCTGGGCAACTTCCGTGGTGAGATCGACGGGATAGCCGTAGGTGTCCCAAAGTTTGAAGGCATCCTGCCCCGCGATGCGATTGTCGCCGCGCTCCTTCGCCTGCGCGATCAGTTCATCGAGGATTTTCGTTCCGCGATCGCGGGTGCGCAGGAAGGTTTCCTCCTCGATGCGCAACGCCTTGCGAATGAAGTCGGGGTTCTGTTTGATTTCCGGATACTGGTCGCCCATTGCCTGCACAACGGCGTCGTAAAGGTCCGCCATGAACGGCTTGTCCATGCCGAGCAATGACGCAAAGCGCAGCGCACGGCGCTGGATGCGGCGCACCACATAGCGACGACCGATGTTGCCGGGCGTGAGCCCTTCCGCGAGGCAGAAGACCAGCGTGCGAACATGGTCGGCGATGGCATTGACGGCGAGACGCACTTTCGCATCGCCGTTCTTTTCGTCGGAACGGGGATAGCTGACGTTCAGCTTGCTCGCGACGGCCTGCGTGATCGGCCACATCAGGTCGGTCTCGTAGGGCGAGATGGCTTTGCCGGTGCGCGCGAAATTCAGCGCAACGGTCATGCGTTCCAAGCCCGCGCCGGTGTCGATCCCCTTGTTCTTCAGCAGCGGACGGGAACCATCGCGCTGTTGGTCGAATTGAGGGAACACCATGTTCCAAATTTCGAGGAACAAGTCCCCTTCATCGACAACGCGCTGACCAAGTTTCCTGATCGCAGCGGAACCGTTGGCTTTGAGGTCGGCTTGAATGGCCTTCAGTTCTTCATCGCTGCCGAGAAAAAATTTGATTTCGCTGCAGGGGCCACAGGCGCCCGTGTCACCGGCGGGTCCCCAGAAATTCTCCGCCGCATCAAGCGGGATGCAGGGATTGGGGCAGTCGGTTTCCTCCGCGTAGTACTGCAGCGCCTCGCGGTCGATCTCCGCATCGGTGGGGCCGTAGATCGTTGGGAACATGCGATCCTTGGGCAGGTTCATGTACTTCGGCGAGGTGCAAAATTCCCAAGCCCAGCGGATCGCCTCGCGCTTGAAGTAATCGCCGAAACTGAAATTGCCGAGCATCTCGAAGAACGTGTGGTGGCGCAGCGTCTTGCCGACGTTTTCGAGGACGCTTCCCTTGCCACCGGCGCGAAGGCATTGCTGGCAACTGGCGGCGCGGGTGTACGGCATGGGATCGACGGTGCCGGAGTAGAGCGCCTTGAACTGCACCATGCCGGCGCTTGTGAACAGGAGCGTGGGATCGTCCGGCGGCACGAGCGGAGCGCTGGGCACCACGCGGTGCTGCAACCCGCGGAAGTAGTCGAGGTAGGCCTGCCGAAGGTCTTTGCCGTTTGCGATCGTCATGTGGCGAAATGCGGTCCGAATGCGGGTGGAATGAAATGCGGGGCCATGATGGACAGGGCCGTGGCGCCGTCAAGCCACGGGGCGGTGGAAAGCCGCGGGGACGGTCTGAAACCCGCCCGGTCGGGAATAAAGATTTATCAACAGGGGAGCGCGAGGAGGTGCGGGCAGGGCGCCTCCGCCACAAAGGCAATCCGGCCACGCGAGTCGCAAAAATGCTCCCTGTTCTCAATCAGCCCTTTCCCCGCCGATTTTCCGCATCGTAGAAGAGCGGTCGTGAAAACGACAAAGAAAACTCAAAAAGTTGTTCCCGCCGTCGGCATCATCATGGGTTCCAAGTCCGATTGGGAGACCATGCAACATGCGGCGGAGATGCTGACGCGGCTGGGCGTTCCCCACGAGGTGAATGTGGTGTCCGCGCATCGCACGCCGGACCTTCTGTTCCAGTACGCGGAGGATGCGGAGGCGCGTGGCATTCAGGTGATCATCGCGGGCGCGGGGGGCGCGGCGCACCTGCCGGGGATGTGCGCGGCGAAGACGTCGCTGCCGGTGTTGGGCGTGCCGGTGGAGTCGAAGGCGCTGAAGGGGCTGGATTCGCTGCTCTCGATCGCGCAAATGCCGGCGGGCGTGCCGGTGGGGACGCTGGCAATCGGGCGCGCGGGGGCGATCAATGCGGCGCTCCTCGCGGCATCCATCCTTTCAAACCACGATGCAAAGGTGCGCGCGGCGTTGAAGAAATTCCGCAGCGAGCAGACAAGGAATGTCTTGAAGGGGCGCGATCCGCGCCGGTGATCGCGTGGCGGTGCGGGGCAGCGGGCGAATCCTTCCAGTGACGAGGCAGCATGAATTTTTCCACAGAATCCCTGCGCGATGATTGACGCAAACACTCCTCCGACCATCGGCATCATGGGCGCCGGCCAGCTTGGGATGATGCTGGCGCAGGCGGGCCACAAGTTAGGAATGACGTTTCGTTTTCTGGACCCGGCCACGGAAATCGCCGCGCGGGGACTGGGTGAACACGTTTGTGCCGCCTACGAGGACATCGACGCGCTGGAGGAGTTTTCGCGGGGACTGAAGGCCATCACCTACGAATTTGAGAACGTGCCGCTGGAATCGGTGCGCTGGCTGGCGCAGCGCGTTCCCCTTCATCCGCAGCCGGAGGCGCTGAAGGAGGCGCAGGATCGGCTTTTCGAAAAAACCTTCTTCCACGGCGTTGGCATTCCCGTGCCGAAATTTTCCTCCTTCTTTTTTCGCGATGAGTATGATGAAGCGATCGGAAGGATCGGACTTCCTGCGGTGTTGAAGACGCGACGTTTCGGCTACGACGGAAAGGGGCAGCGCGTGATTCGCACGGCGGCGGAGGCAAACACCGCTTTTCGCGAGTTGAACGGAATGCCGCTGTTCCTTGAAGGCTTTGTGCCGTTCGATCGCGAGTTGTCGATCATCGCAGTGCGCTCACTGGAAGGAGAATGCCGATTCTATCCGTTGGTGGAAAATCACCATCGCGAAGGAATCCTTCGCTTGAGCATCGCGCCGGCGCCAAACCTGACGGAGCAGCTTCAGAAGGAAGCGGAGGGGCACGCACGCCGCGTGATGGACAAGTTGAACTATGTGGGCGTGCTGGCCATCGAGTTTTTCATCCGGGACGGAATGCTGTTCGCGAACGAGATGGCTCCGCGTGTGCACAATTCGGGGCACTGGACGATTGAGGGGGCGGAGACGAGCCAGTTCGAAAATCACCTGCGCGCGGTAACGGGGATGCCGTTGGGGAGCACGGCCGCGAAGGGGCACAGCGCGATGGTGAACATCATCGGGGAGTTTCCCGATCTCGCCGCCGTGCGCACGATGCCGGGCGTTGCCGTTCACGATTACGGGAAGAAACCGCGCGCCGGACGGAAGCTCGGCCATGTGACGTTGACGGCATCGACGATGCAGGAAGTTGAAAGGCTGCGCCTTCTCCTTCCGGGAGCTTAGCGCGGAGCCGTTTCCGCCATTACAACGCGAGGCACTGTGACGTGATGGGAGAAAATGGAGCTGGTGGTGGGACTCGAACCCGCGACCTGCGCATTACGAATGCGCTGCTCTACCAACTGAGCTACACCAGCCCCGCGAGGGACCGAAATGAAAGGAGCGAGTGCTCCCGATGTCAAGCGGCTCTTCGGGATATTTCGTCGTTCTGGCTTGACCGTGGGTTGTTCTCTGTTAGGTTTTCCCGGCCTTTGCGCGGGGTACGGTACCCAAGTGGTTAAGGGAGAGGTCTGCAAAACCTCTATTCATCGGTTCGAATCCGATCCGTACCTCCAAATCCTTCATAGTGCTGGATTTCGATTCCCCTTGGGCCAACCCTTGGTTCGGGGCAAGAGTACCACTGCGTTCGATTTTTCGGGGTTTGGAAGCATAGCATTGTCTGATTCGATCCGTATCAAGTACGAAGCCGGCACCGCTGCAAAGCGGAGGGCCGATCACGCCTCCGAGAACGCCGAGGATTACGTGGAGCTGATCGACGAAATGCAGGGGGCGGTGGGCGCCGCCCACATCACCGACTTGGCGCGCCGGTTGGGGGTGAGCCACGTGACCGTTCACAAGACGATCAAGCGGCTGAAGGCGCTGGGGTTGGTGCGTTCGGAGCCGCATCGCGCGGTGGCGTTGACGGAAGAAGGGCTGGTGATGGCGCAGCAGAGCCGGGCGCGCCACGAGGTGACGCTGCGGTTCCTGCGGGCGCTCGGCGTGAGCGAGGACGCGGCGGCAGACGCGGCAGAGGGCATCGAGCATCACGTTGGCGAGGAATTGCTGGCGCAGATGAGCGCCTTCAGTGCGGCGATGGAAAAGAATGGCGCCGTGACGCGGGAGGACCTGGCAGCCAAGCCGGCGGCGGCAAAGGCGCGGAACCGATGAGCCTTGTTTGCCTTGGGATGAACCACAACTCCGCGCCGCTGAAGCTGCTGGAGTGCGTGAGTTTCAACGGGAACGACATGCGCGAGGCGCTGGGGGACCTGCGGCGGAAAAGCGCCGTGAAGGAATTGGTGGGGCTGTCCACGTGCAACCGAACGGAATTCTATTTCGTAAGCAATGATGCGAAGGCGGCGCAGGAAGGGTTGATGGACCGGCTGCTGGCGCTGCGTCCTGCGGCGGGGCGGGATGCGCTGCGGGCGCACTCCTACATGCACAAGAACGACAAGGCCGCGCGGCATCTGTTCCGCGTGGCTGCGGGCGTGGATTCGCTGATGATTGGCGAGGCGCAGATTCTCGGCCAGCTTCGGCGCGCCTACGAACTGGCGGTGGATGAGGGATGCGTGGGCGGGATGCTGAACACGCTCATGATGCAGGCGATCAGCTTCGGCCGCCGCGTGCGCGTGGAAACAGCAATCGGAAAGGGGAATGTTTCCGTGGCTTCGATTGCGCTGAAGATCGTTTCCGAACACGCGCAATCGCTGGAGAAAAAATCGCTGCTGATTCTGGGCGCCGGCGAAACGGCCCAACTGGCCGCGCGGCAGTTTGTGAAGGATGGCGTGGGAAAGCTGGTGGTGCTGAACCGCACGGTGGCGCACGCAAAGGCGTTGGGCGCGGAGCTTGGCAGCGAGGTGGTGGGCGTGGATTCGCTGGACGCGGCGCTGCGGGAGGCGGATTTCGTCGTCTGCGCGACGGCGGCGCCGGAGTATCTGGTGCGGGCGGAGGCGGTTCGCCGGGCGCAGGAGGCGCGCGGGGCACGGCCGCTGATCATGATCGACCTGTCGATGCCGCGCAACTTGGAACCGGCCTGCGGCGAGGTGGAGGGGGTCCGGCTCTATGCGCTCGAAAATCTGGAGGAAATCGCGAAGGAAAACAAGCGCCAGCGCCGGGCGGAAATCGCCGTCGTGGAGCGGATGGCCGCGCGGGAGACGGAAACCTTCATGCGCTGGGTGCAATCGGTGGACACGAAGCGGCTGATTGCGGTGATTCGCCGGCGGGCGCAGGCATTGCGCGAGAAGCAGCTTAAGCGCCACGGAAGAAAAGTGGACGCGCAGGAGCAGGAACGAATCGTAAAGTTCAGCGACAGCCTCTTGCGTTCGGTTCTCCATGATGTTACGAACAATATCCGATCGCTTGATCTGGACTCGGATGCCAGCCTCAAGGAGTTTGAACTCATTTGCCGCCTCTTCAACGTGACCAGAACGGACCTGGAAGAGGAAACGCGCTGAACCGCATTCGCATCGGCACCCGTGGCAGCCGCCTGGCGCTGACGCAGGCGCGCATGGTTGGCGAACAGTTGCGGCGCGCGCATCCCGATTGCGAGATTCAGTACGTCATCATTCAGACAACGGGGGACCGCCTGAACGACACGCCGCTTGCACGTATCGGTGGCAAGGGCGTGTTCACGAAGGAGATTGAGGATGCATTGCTGGAGGATCGCATCGATGTTGCAGTGCATTCGTTCAAGGATTTGCCAACGCGCCAGCCGGAGGGCTTGATGGTCGGCGCGGTGACGCTGCGCGAAACAGCGGCGGACATGTTGATCGCGGCGCAGGAAGTGGATTGGAAGACGCTGGGGAAGGGATCGCGCGTGGGCACGTCCAGCCTGCGACGACGCGCGCAGCTTCATCGATTGAACAGCGCGCCGGAAATTTTGGAGATTCGCGGCAATGTTCCCACGCGCGTGCAGAAGATGATGGATGGATCGTGCGATGCGATCATCGTGGCGGCGGCGGGAATTCATCGTCTGGGAATTGAGGCGCCGTTCATGCAGGTTCTTCCCTACGAGGATTTTCGTCCCGCGCCGGGGCAGGGGGCGCTGGCGCTGGAGGTGAGGCGCAACGACTCCGAAGTTCGCAGGATGATCGCGAAGGTGCATGATCAGGAAACGGCGGATTGCTGCGTGGCGGAACGCGCGTTCCTTCATGGGCTTGGCGGCGGATGCCAGTTTCCGCTGGGCGCCTATGCGATGATGGAAGGGGGCAAGCTGCGGCTGCGGGCGCGCGTGCTGTCCATGGATGGAAGCGAGGCGCTGGAGGATGAACTACTGGGGGATCGAAATTATCCCGTGGAGCTTGGTGCGAAGCTGGCGGACCGGCTCGTTGCGAAGGGCGCGGCAAAACTGATTGAACGCGCTGCACGCGATGCGGGCGACAATGCGGAGCGGGTGATGCAGCGCGCGCGGGAGTTGGATTCGCTTCCGCTTGGTGGCAGGACGGTTCTCGTGACGCGCGATGAGGACAGCGACGGGCCGCTCAGCAGTTCGCTGCGATCACTTGGTGCGCATCCGATCTGTGTCCCCTTCGTGCGGCACATCGCGATGGATCAATCGCGGGAGTTCCGGAACGCGCTTGAAAAATTGAATCTCTACGACTGGGTCATCTTCACCAGCTACCGCGCGGTGCATATCGTCGCGGAAAATCTGCAGAAGCAGGGGAAGGCGCTGCGAAACGCACTGCCGCAGATCGCCTGTGTTGGGAAGGCGACGGCGCTGGCGGTGGATCGTGCGGGGGGCCGCGTGCATCTTGTGCCGCCGCAGGCGCAGTTGAGCACGCTGCTGCTTTCGCTGTTGAAGGAGGAAACGCGTCCCGGCGCGAAAGTATTTTATCCGCGCGCGGATCTGGCATCGCCGACCCTTGCGGATGGACTGCGCAAGGCGGGGATGGTGGTTGACGACATTGTTGTCTACCGCACGGAACACATGTCCGAAGCGAACGCGACGATGGAGTCGATCAGTGAAACGGCGGCGGACGCGATTCTGTTTTGCAGCCCGTCGGCGGTTGAGGCGCTGCACGATTCCTTTCAGCCCGATCAAATTATGTCATCGTTCGGAAGCATGGTGATTGGCTCCATCGGCCCGCGCACAACGGAGGCGCTGGAAGTGTTGGGACTGAAGACGAGCTTCGAGCCGGAGGAGCGCTCCTTCAGCGGGCTCGCGCGCGGCCTTGCGGATTACTACTCGAAAAAATCCCGGTCCTCATCATGACGGATTTTCAAAGCGAAGCGTTCGCCCACCTGCGAAGCGGGATCATCCCGCAGGACAAGGAATCGGAAAAGGAGCCATCGCGGCGGGAGCTGTCCACGCGCATGAGGCGGCTGCGCGGGAATTCCCTGCTGCGCGCGATGGTGCGGGAAACGCGACTGACGATGGATCGGCTGGTGTCGCCACTGTTTGTCTGTCCGGGCACGAACGTGCGCCGCGAAATCGCGTCCATGCCGGGTTGCGCGCAGTTGTCCATCGATCTGTTGATCAACGAGGTGAAGGAGACGCGGGACCTCGGCATTCCTGCGGTGATGCTGTTTGGAATTCCGGAATCGAAGGATGAACGCGGCAGCGAAGGCTACAGCGAATCGGGAATCATCGCGCGGGCGCTGCGCGCGCTGAAGGCGGAGGTTCCTGATGTGCTGCTGTGGGCCGATGTCTGTTTGTGCGAGTACACGAGCCACGGCCATTGCGGCATCGTGGAGAATCATGACGTGAAGAATGACGAGACGGTGGCGCTGCTGGCGCGGCAGTCCGTCGTGTATGCGAATGCGGGCGCGGATGTGATCGCGCCTTCGGACATGATGGATGGGCGGGTGGCGGCCATTCGCGCGGCGCTGGATGATGCGCGGCACACGAACACGCCGATCGTAAGCTATGCGGCGAAATATGCGTCCGCGTATTATGCGCCCTTTCGCGAGGCGGCGGAGTCGGCGCCGCAGTTCGGCGATCGTCGCAGCTACCAGATGGATCCCGCCAACAGCGACGAGGCGTTGCGCGAGGTGGCGCTGGACATTGCGGAGGGGGCGGATGTGGTGATGGTGAAGCCCGCGCTCGCCTATCTGGACATTGTGCGGCGGGTGAAGGATGAATTCCGAATTCCCGTCGCCGCCTACAACGTCAGCGGTGAATACGCGATGCTCCATGCGGCGGCGCGCGCCGGTTGGATCGACTACGAACGGGTGATGATGGAAACGCTGACGGGGATTCACCGCGCGGGCGCGGACATCATCCTCACCTATCACGCGAAGGACTTCGCGCGCAGCATCGCAAGGCAGGGCACCTGATTTTTCCATGACCACAAATTCCGATCATTTCACGCGCGCGAAGCAATTCATCGTTGGTGGCGTCAATTCGCCGGCGCGCTCCTTCAAGGCCGTGGGTGGCACGCCGAAGTTCATCGCCCGCGCGCAGGGCCCCTTCCTGTGGGACGAGGAAGGGCGGCAATACATCGACTATGTCGGCTCATGGGGGCCGATGATTCTTGGTCACGGCCCGCAGGTGGTGAAGGACGCGATCACCGCTCAGGTTGCGAAGGGGATCAGCTTCGGCGCGCCCTGTGTGCTGGAAACACGGCTTGCGGAAATCATCCAGCGCAACTTCCCGACGATGGAGCGCCTTCGCTTCGTGAATTCGGGAACGGAGGCGTGCATGAGCGCGGTGCGCGTGGCGCGCGCCTTCACAAAGCGCGACAAGGTGATCAAGTTCGAAGGCTGCTATCACGGCCACGCGGATTTCTTCCTGTCGAAGGCGGGAAGCGGCCTTGCGACGCTGGGGGAGCCGTCCTCCGCCGGTGTTCCGCGGGAGGTTGCCGCGACGACGCTGAACGCGCGCTTCAACGACCTCGCGTCGGTGGAGAATCTTTTCGCGCGGAACGCGGAGGAAGTCGCGGCGGTGATCGTGGAGCCGGTGGTGGGGAACATGGGTTGCGTGCCGCCTGACGAGGGATTCCTGCCGGGGCTTCGCGACCTGTGCAGGCGAAACGGCGCGGTGTTGATTTTCGATGAAGTGATGACAGGTTTTCGCGTGGATGCGGGCGGTGCGCAGCGGCGCTTCGCAGTCGCGCCGGATTTGGTGACGCTTGGAAAGGTCATCGGCGCGGGAATGCCGGTGGGTGCCTACGGAGGACGCGCGGAAATCATGAACCTGCTGGCTCCGCTGGGCCCGGTCTATCAGGCGGGAACGTTGTCGGGAAATCCTCTGGCGATGGCGGCGGGGTGTGCGCAGCTCGATCACTTGCTGGCGCGCGACAGGGAGCACTTCGCGCAACTTGAACGGCTGGGGGAGCTTCTGGAGGCGGGCGTGATGGCCCACGCGCGTGCGAAGAATTATCCCGTCAGCTACAATCGCTGCGGCTCCATGGCGACGCTGTTCTTCACGCGGGAGCGGGTGCGCTCCTGGGAGGATGCAGCCACCTGCGACACGGAAAAATTCGCGCGGTACTTCTGGCTGCTGATGGATGCGGGCATCCACATGCCACCGTCGCAGTTTGAGGCGTTCTTCCTTTCAACAACGCACACGGAAGAAATGATTCATGAGACCGCGCGGCAAATGTGCGCGGCGCTGGACAAGGTGTTCGCGTGATTGGGAGAGAGGATTATTCCTGACGATCGCGGCTGGCGCTGGATGAACGGGAGGCGCTGCCACGACGATCATCGGCGACGCGGCGATCCTCTTCTTCCTCATCCAGTTTCTTTGATGCATCGCGGAAGTCGCGCATGCTCTGGCCAAACATTTTTCCCAGCTTGGGAATTTGCGACGGCCCGAAAATCAGCAGCACCACCACCAGAATAATGAGCAGTTCCATCGAACCGAGTCCAAAAAGGCCCGCAGCGAGTTGGGTTGTCATGGTTTCATCGCATCCTTTCGCCGGGGTTTCGGCTGAACAACGATTTCGTGAGGATCATGCGACCGGGGCGCCAAGGCTGTCAGTAGGGAAATGAAGGGGAGCGAGGTTATTCTGCGGGAAGGCCGGGGGTGGGAACGTCGCGGCGCCAGATGATTTCAGCTCGACCCTGCTCCAGATTCGCGCAGCGC
>JADZDZ010000232.1 GCA_020850785.1 Candidatus Sumerlaeota bacterium
CGCAGACGCTGGGGGTGAACACGGACGAGGAGGGCATCATTCCGGCGGCGTTGGAGGAGCGTTTTGAGGAATTGCATCGCAACGGCCAGCGCGACCGGCTGCGCATCCTTTATGTGATGAGCTACTACGCGAATCCGAAGGGGAGCACTATGTCCACGGAGCGCCGGCGACAGATTTACGATCTGTACCAGCGCGAGTTGCAGCGGGGCACGCCGTTCGTGTTGATTGAGGATGCGTCCTATCGGGACCTTTGCCTTGAGGGGAAGGATGAGCCGTTCCTGAAGTCCTTCGACAAGGACAACGAGTTTGTCTTCACGACGGGGACTTTCAGCAAGGCGTATGCGCCGGGTTTCCGGCTCGGTTGGAGTTACATGCCGCCGGACCTTCACAAGGCGATGTGCCGCCAGAAGGGGAATCAGGATTTTGGTTCCTCCAACATGAATCAGACGATTCTGGCGGATTTGCTGCGAAGCGGGGATTATGACAAGGCGGCGGAGCGTTTCCGTGATCGTTATCGTGCGAAGCGCGATGCGCTGCTGGCGGCGATGAAGGAGTATTGGCCGTCGGATGTGGAGTTGGTGTATCCCTACGGCGGGTTGTATGTGTGGGTGAGGCTGCCGGGGATCAACACGGACCCGCAGTCGGAGTTTTTCAATGCCTGTCTGGAGCAGAAGGTGATCTACGTGCCGGGCTATTATTGCTTCTGCGACAACACGCAGGACCCAAAGCCGGTGGACACGATGCGGATTTGTTACGGTGTGATTGACATTGAGCCGATGCGCGAGGCAGTTCGGCGCATGGGGGCGGTGATCGAGCGCTTCCGAAAGAAGCAGTAATCCCGGACAACGGATGAAACGATGGACCGCCTAAAATCCATATTCCAGTCCATCGATTCCGTAGACGTTACGGACATCCTTGTTGTTTCGGTGATTTTTTACGGCATCTTTTTCCTGCTGAAGGAGTCACGTTCCTTCACGGCGTTGCGCGGCCTTGTGGCGGTGATCTTCACGGGGCTGTTCGTGTGGGTGATTGCGAAGGTGCTGGCGCTGACGGCGACGGTGCGGCTGCTGGAAAATTCGCTGATCGTGATCGTCATTGTTTTCATCATCCTGTTTTCAAACGAGCTGAAGCGTGCGCTGACGGATTTCGGGCAGACTTCCATTTTCCGCCCGTTCCTGCAGACGAATCGCTTCGAGGTGGATGAGATCATCAAGGCGGTGAGCCGGATGTCCGAGAAGCGTGTTGGTGCGCTGATCGCGATCGAGCGGCGGAACACGCTGCGGCCGTATGTGGAGGTGGGGACGCCGCTGGATTCGCGCGTGACGTCGGAATTGATCCGGACGATTTTTCAGGTGGGGACGCCGCTGCATGATGGAGCCATCATCATCCGGAACAACCGCGTTGCCGCGGCGGGCTGCCTGCTGCCGCTATCGGAAAATCCGCGGTTGTCGAAGGATTTCGGCACGCGCCACCGCGCGGGGATCGGCCTGACGGAGGAGACCGACGCGGTGACGATCATCTGCTCGGAGGAGACGGGGAACATTTCCGTGGCGCACGAGGGGAAGCTGGAGCGGAGCGAGTCGGCGGAGAGTCTTCGGGCGAAGCTGAAGGCGCTGTTTGATTTTGAGGAGGAGGAAGATGGCTAACGCGCCGCTGGACCGTCCCCTCTTCACGCAGGCGTTCATCATCATCTCCTCGCTCCTGTGCGGCTTTGGCCTTTGGCTGATGACGCAGTTGCGGGAGAAAAAGGAGATTAAGCTCGATATTCCGATCGTGCCGGTGAACGTGCCGTCGGAGGTGAAGCTGACGATTCATCCGCTGCAGGTCAGCACGAAGTTTTCCTATCCGTCGATCGACGAGGGAAGGATGAAGTCCAGCAATTTCTACATCGAGGCGGACTTCAGCGACCTGAAGCAGCGCATCGGCCGGCGGTTGGAGGACAAGGGGGACAAGGTGTTGTCGCGCGAGCAGGTTCGCGACAGGATTTATGCGTCGCGCTTCGACATCGTGACGGTGGACCTGATTGATCCGCAGGTGAGCTGGGAGGCGTCGCTGCGGAACACGCGGGCTCGGATCGAGCCGGTGCTGACGGGAACGCCGGCGAACGGTTATGTCTATACGGAGCGTTCCGCGTCGGATGAGCGTGGTCCCGAAGTCACGGTGCTGCTGACGAAGGAGAAGGAGGAGCAGTTGATGCGCTCCAACGCGCCGTTGGTGTTGAAGACGACGCCGATTGACGTGACTGGGAAATCTGGCGTTGTGCGGACGACGGCGGAGCTTGTCCTGCCGCCGGGCGTCAGCATGCTGCCGGAGGAGGAGGACCAGAAGGTGCGCACGATCTTCGTGAACATCGAGGAGGAGGAGATCACGCGCCGCATGCAGGGTGTTCCGGTGACGTATCAGTTCATTTCCGCAGCGCAGGGACTAAGCGCGGAAATCACGCCGCCCGTTGTTGACGTCATCATCAAGGGGCGCGCCAGCGTGGTGAACAGGGTGACGCCGGGAATGATTTCGTTCGGGTTGTTCGGCGTGGTGGAACGCGCCGGTGAAACGCGGGAGGTGGCGATTGATCCGCTGATTTCCGAGAGCACTTTGCGTCAGGAAAACTTGCAGGTGGAAAGCGACCCGCGCACGGTTGTTGTGAAGGTGATTGACCAGCGGTCGGGAGTTCCAACGCCTGCGGTGAGCCCGACGCCCAGCCCGACACCGGAACCAACAGCAACGCCGACACCGGTCCCGGCAACGCCCACGCCGGAAGCGACGGCGGCGGCGCCTTCGCCGACGGTGATGGCCGCCCCGTCTGCGGAGCCTGCGACGCCAACAGCGACGGTAGCCCCGACGCCCTGACAACAAGGAGAGCACTGCGAATGCCCGCAAAATTGTGTGTGAACATAGATCACGTGGCCACGGTGCGAAATGCGCGCGGCGAGGGGGAACCTGATCCGATCCACGCGGCGGTGTTGTGCGAGATGGCGGGCGCCGTCGGCATCACGGTGCACCTGCGGGAGGATCGTCGGCACATTGTGGATCGCGACCTGCCGCTGCTGAAGGAAGTTGTGAAGGGGTTGCTGAATCTGGAGATGGCGTGCACGAATGAGATGGTGGGGATTGCGATGAAGCTGCATCCCGATCAGGTGACGTTGGTGCCGGAGAAGCGCGCGGAGGTAACCACGGAGGGCGGCCTTGACGTGCGCCGGAATTTCAAGGCGGTGCGGGCGGCCACGAAGAAATTGCTCGGCGCGGGAATCGCGGTGAGCCACTTCATCGATCCGGATGCGAAGCAGGTGGATGCGTCGGCGGAAAGTGGTGCGTCACACGTGGAGTTTCACACGGGCGCCTACGCGCAACTGTTCGATCGGAAGCGGGATGCGGCGATGAAGGAGCGGGAGCGACTGCGCGCGGCGTGCGAGCAGGCCCATGCGCTTGGGATGATCGTGAATGCGGGCCACGGCCTGAACTATCGCAATGTGGAACCGATTGCCTCGCTGCCGCACATGAACGAACTCAATATCGGTCACGCGATCGTGGGCCGTGCCATCTTCGTGGGGCTTGATCGCGCGGTGGGTGACATGATTCGCCTGCTGCGACGCGCGCGCACCGCATGACCAGTTGTTTCCCATTCCCCGGTTTCCATCGATCAAATTGAAAATTCTCTACATTTGCGGCGATCACGGAATTCCTGCCTTCGGGCGCAAGGGCGCGTCCACACACATGCGGGAGATGATCGCCGCGTTCCGGAAACTGGGGCACGAAATCGTGCTGGCGGCGGCGGACACCAGCGGTGATCGGCGCCCCGACGAGGATTTTGAGGTGGTGCGCCTGCCCTGCCCGAAGTCGCGCACGCTTGGCCTTGATGGACGGTACATGCTCGCGAACATGCGGGCGCGCGGGGTGCTGCGGCAGATCGCCGATCGCTTTAGGCCGGACGCGATTTACGAGCGCACGGCTTTGTACTTCACGGCGGGAGAGTGGCTGGAGAGGCAGACCGGCCTGCCACGCATTCTGGAAATCAATGCGCTGCTTGCGGAGGAGCAGCGCAGTCGCCTGCATTTTCCGTCGATGGCGGCGCGACAGGAAGCGCGGGTGCTGCGGAATTCGCGCGCCACGTCGGCGATCTCCGAATGTCTGAAGAAGATGATCGTGAACCTGCAGGTTGATCCGAACACGATTCGCCTGTTCCCGATGGCGGTGGATCCGACGCGTTTCCGCCTATCGCCGGAACCGAACTTCCGTCGGCGGGAGCTGGGCTGGCCCGATGATGTGACGGTGATTGGTTACGTGGGTTCGATGAACACGTATCACCGACCGAACTGGTTCATGGACCTTGCGGAGAAGATGCTGCGGCGCGATGAGAAGTCGATTCGCTTCATCGTTGTCGGCGGAAGCGCCGTGAAGGTGCAGCGCCACCGCAGCCGCCTGTACAAGTATGTGGAGAAGGGATTGGTGCATTTTTGCGGCACCGTGCCGCAGTCGGAAATGGTCAGTTGGCTGAGTTGCATGGATGTGATTCTTGTTCCCGGTGCCGCGCCGCAGGCGACGCCGACGAAAATCTACGAGACCGCGTCGGTGGGGCGTTCCCTTATTGCGCCGGCGACGGATCCCATCATTGAGTTGTGCGGCGCGGATGCACCGAATCTTTTCACGCCAAATGATTTCAATTCCCTTGAGGAGCGTGTGCGTGAATTCCTGAACAGCCGCACCAAGTTTGACGACTTCGCGGTGAAGCTGCGTGAGAAAGTCACCACCGTTCACACTTGGGAAAACAATGCGACGGGACTTGTGAACTGGTTTCAGGAATTGGGCGCCAAGCCACGCGCCTGGAAGTAAATGCAACAACACAACGGCGGCAAAGTTCTGGTTTCCGTGCGCGACGCGGCGCGTGTTTTTGGCCTGGGTGAAGTCGCTGTGCATGCGCTTCGCAACGCATCAATTGACATTTACGAGGGGGAATTCCTTGTCGTGCTGGGGGCCAGCGGTTCCGGCAAGAGCACGCTGCTGAACCTGATCGGCGGGATGGATCGCGCATCGTCGGGGCAGGTGCTGTTCAAGGGGGAGGACCTTACGGCGAAGAACGACAATCAGCTTACGCTGTATCGGCGGAACGAGGTCGGTTTCGTCTTCCAGTTCTACAACCTGGTGCCGACGCTGACGGCGCTGGAGAACATTCAGGTCGCGACGGATGTCGTTCGTGATCCGCTGGATGCGATGGAGTGCCTTGCGATGGTCGGGCTTGAAAAGCGCTCGCATCACTTTCCGTCGCAAATGAGCGGCGGCGAGCAGCAGCGCGTGGCGATTGCGCGCGCGATAGCGGGAAATCCCGCGCTGCTGTTGTGCGACGAGCCGACGGGTGCGCTGGACATGAAAACGGGCAAGGATGTGATCGCGCTCCTGATTCGGCTGAACAACGACCTGAAGAAGACGGTCGTCATGATCACGCACAATCCCGGCTTTGCGGAAATTGGCAATCGCATCGCGACGCTGCGCGACGGGCAGATCATTTCGATCGTGGAGAACAAGTCGCGCAAAAGCGCGGAGGAAGTTGACTGGTGAGCACGATCCTCCTGAGGAAGATCATCCGCGACCTGCGCGCGCGCCGCGCCTCGCTGATCGCGCTGGTCTTCATCATGGCGTTCGGCATTTCCAGCTTCATCTGCTTCCTGTCCGTGTATCGGGACACCGCTGCGGCAAAGGATGCCTACTACCGGCAGAATCGTCTGGCCACGCTGATCGTGCGGATGAAGCGCGCGCCCGCGAGCGTGCTTGATGATGTGCGTGCGCTGCCGAACGTTGCATCCGCGCGCGGACGCGTGAGCATCAGCGCGGTCCTCGAAATTCCCCGCAACGACAGCCCCATCAGCGGCATGGCGATTTCGCTTCCCGCAAAGCGCACGCCGATCCTGAACGATGTGGTGCTGCGGGCGGGAACGTGGTTTTCCAGCGACGGTAATCGCGA
>JADZDZ010000233.1 GCA_020850785.1 Candidatus Sumerlaeota bacterium
CGGGGCGCAAAATTTTGTCCTGAAGTCGGAAGCCGGGGCGCAGCACGCGCACAACCTCGCCGTCGGCACGCGCGGGATCCTGACATTTCGACACCGCGTCATGAATTGCCGGATCGAACTGTTCACCTATCGTGTTGATGGTCGTCAGGCCAAGTCCCTCCAGCGCCGCCATCAACTCGCGAAAGACCATCTGCATTCCCTCGCCCAGCGAATGCCCCGTCCCCGTGCCGGTCCGCCACTGCTCCACCGCCAGCGTGAAGTGGTCCAGCGGCGACAGAATCTGCCGCATCACATCCTCCGCGGCGTACTTCTTCAGTTCCTCTTTTTCCTTCGCCAACCGCTTGCGTTGAATATCAACGTCCTGCCGGTTGCGCAGGATTTGAGCCTTCGCCTCATCAACGACGCGCTTTGCCTCCGTGATCACCGCGTCCTTCTGCAGAATGATCGTGTCCTTCTCTGCAAGACGCCTCTCGAAGTCCTTGATCATTGCCTCCGCCGTGCGAAGGTCCGCCTGCATCTGCGCCGATTGCGCCTCGGCCGTGCGCAATTTTTCCCGCAGCAGTGCTGAATCGGAACCAGCCGAAAGCCCCGCCGCCGGCGCCTCCACCTTTTCATTTGTCGTCGCCAATTGCGGCGAAAAAATTTCGCTGTTCGGCACCACAAAGCGACGACGCCGCAGCCGGTACTGCTGCTTGCGACGACGCATGAGGTTCAGGTGGATCGGTGGCTGTGACATGGTGATTACTTCATCTGCGCGCGGCGGTAGTCTTGTTTCGGGAACGGCGGAAAATCAAAGGAACACATTTCATGCAGGCGGCTGACGATGCGCGGCCCAACGCGCGCCTCCAGTTCCGCCTCATCGCAATTTGTCGTGATGATCGTCGGCAATGCATTCTCGTAGCGGCGATTGATGATTAAATACAGGCGGTCGCGCACCCAGTCGGTCGTTGATTCCGCCCCCACGTCATCCAGCACCAGCAACTGCGCACTGTCCACCGCGTCCAACAGCTCCGCCTCCGACGCGCCCGATTCGGAATTGTACGAATCCCGGATGCGCGAAAGCAGGTCGTTGAAGTTCGCATAGTACCCCGAATAGCCGCGCGCGATCACCTCCTTCAGGATGGCGATGGCGATGTGCGTCTTTCCGCACCCCGTGATTCCCCGCAGCAGCAGCCCCTCGCTTTCACTCCCGTGGAACGTGGTCGCATACGCCTTCGCCGCCGCCAGCACCGCGTCGCGTTCGCGCTCCTTCCTGTCCGCCTTGAAATTGGAAAAATCCTTCGTCGCGAAACGCTTCGGCAATTCCGCCCCGCCAATGCGCACCCGCCCCTGAAAGGCCTCGACCATACCGCAATCGCAGCGCGTCGCGATTCCATCGTTCACGATGTAGCCCGTGCCGCGGCATTTGTCGCACGCTTCCACTTTGACCGGCCCGGTCGACGTTTTTGCCATGCTCATTTCATCTTTGCTGCCAAATCCGATTCCGCCTCAGTCCAGATCAATCGGGCGGTCCGGTTTTTCGATCGGCTTGTCCTTCAACTCGTCGCGCTTTTCCTTGAACAGCGCATCCAGCTTGGCAAACTTGTCCTTCTCCTTCTGCTTCGCTTCCTGAAAGAGCTGCTCGGCGCGATTCTTCGAATCGAGAACCTTTTGCCGCGCATCCTCGAAGCGGTCTCCCGTCGAATCCTCAAGGATCGGACGACGCACCTCGATCACCTGGCCTGTCTTCTTGTTCACCACCAGCACGTTCTTGCAATCGGGGCACGTGACGTTCAGCGTTTCCATGTCATGCCAATCCCATCAGCGCGATCGACAATCCGTAAATCAGCGCGTTGCGATGAATCGACGCGACCGCAAGGTGCTCATCCGCCTGATGCGCAAGTTCCTCATCAACTCCCATTTTCACGGGCCCGAACGCGCAACAATTCGGCAGCGCCTTCGCATACGTCGTCCCGCCGATCGCGCGCATTTCCCCCTTTTCGCCCGTCACCATCTCATACGCCGTCTGCAGGCTGCGCAGGAAACCATCCACGCCCGGCATTGAAGGATCGAGGAAGATCGCGTCAAGCAGCCGCTCCGTTTCCACCACCTCGATCTGCAACCCCGACAAATCACTGAAGGAGCGCGCCGCCTCCTTCACCTTGTCCATCACTCCCACGCAGGGAAATCCCATCGTGGGGCGAATGTTCATGTTCGCCCAGCCACCCTTCTGGTTGATCTCCAGCAGGCTCATCACTGCGGTGGTGTCCCCCACGAAGGGATGCGTGCTGTTGATCTGCAGGTTCGTGCCGTCGGACGTGGAACCGATGAACGCCAGGAACTGCACGAATGCCCGAACCGGCGGCGGAAGCGTCTCAATGTCGCTGAAGAACCGCAGCGCATCCACGATCGCGTTGTGCCCCTTCGCGGGTGTGGAACTGTGCGCCGACTTCCCGATGAAGCTGATCAACGATTCGTAGTAGCCAACCGCCTCCGATTCCGCCTCGTTGTTCGGAACAAGAGTGATATTTGAATCAACATTCTCCACCGTGAAGCGCGTCGTCTCGCGCACCATCTCCTTCATCACCACGTGCTTCGCTTCCACGGGAAAACGGAGGATCGCCTCCGCCAGCGCCGGCACGATGTTCGTGCGCTCCCCACCCTTCAGCGAAACGAACTCCATCTGCGTTTCGGGATGCGGCCCAAGGTGGTCCCACTGCGCGCGCACCCGCACGTTCATGATCCCCTTCTCGCCCGTGATGATGGGAAAGTCCGCATCGGGCGTGAAACTGTAGTCGGGCGCCCCCCGTTCCCTCAGGTAGAGCGCAATGTCGGACCAGTCGCCCGTCTCCTCGCTCGTGCCGATGATCAACCGCACGTCGCACGGCGGCGTGATACCCGCCTCCTTTGCGGCGTACATTCCATAGAGCGCCTGAATCAGCGGACCCTTGTCGTCCTGAATCCCGCGACCGTACAGGATTCCATTTTCAATCTCACCCTTGTAGGGGCCGTGCTTCCAAGTCCCCACCGGCGTCACCACGTCGATGTGCGCCGCAATGCCCATCGAGGGGCGCTTCTCGCCATCGCGCGATGCGGGGATGGCCCATTCGATTTCCGCCACCTGCCCTTCCCATTCGCGATAGGTGAAGCCCATCGCCTCCGCGCGCTGCTTCAACCAACGCAGGCAGGCGGGAATCTCCGTCTGGTACTTCGCCTCCTGCTCCGCAGTGCCGCCGGAAACCGTCTCAAAACCAATGATGCGAACGGTGTCCCGAATCAGGTCATCCGCATGGGTGTCCAAAACCTGGGAAAGGCTGTCGCGAATATCATCGGCTGTCTGGGTGGGCATCTTGTGGTTGTGCATCCTTCAAATTGTGGCGCGTGGAGCGAACCAGACCCGTCAGGCGATGCCAAATGTTTTTTCGCTGATGGGAAAATTCGCCAAAAATCCACTCCTGTGGAAAACTCAATGTTTGGGGAAAAACTTCACGTCTGGCAATTCTGCAAAATGCGTGTCCTGCGTCCACACCGCTGCGCCGTGGTGGCGTGCCGTCGCCAGAATAATGCTGTCGGCCATGGGCAGCCGATGGGCCTTGGAAAGGTTTGCCGCCTCCATTGCCAGACTTGCCTGCAGTGGAACAACAACCCCTCCGCTCATTGCCTCGCGAAGTTTTTTGAAGAGTTCGGGATCGCTCGTCCTCGACAGGAAGAACCTCTGAACTTCATAGACACAGATTGTGGGAATTACCAACTCCCGGCTTTCGATTGCAGGGGCAAACTCTCCCGCATTTGCTTCATCCAACAGGTACTCAATCCATCCGCTGGAATCGACGACGATCACAGTTCGCGATCAGGTTCACGCTCGAAATTGTTTACAATCCCCAGACCCGCGAACAAGCCGCGATACTGTCGCATCGGATTCTCCGCCGGTTGAAGGACGACCCCCTCGCGCCCGACTGAGATGCGAACGCGATCACCCGGTTCCAAATGAAGTTCCTCCCGAATCGCTTCCGGAATTGGGATCTGATAGTCCTTTGAGACTTCGACCGTACAGTTTTGCGGGGTTGGAACTTCGCTGACAGACACTTTTCAGACCTCTTGCTGCAATTATTCAGAAGACCAAATCCCCGGCAAGCTCAATCAAGCCCCGTCACTGCGAGAATGATCGTCGTCAGGATGTAGTCGAACGTCAAAATCAGGATCATGGTTTGCACAACGCTCTGCGTGGTGGCCCGGCCAACGCCCGCCGCTCCGCCCTGCGTGTTGAAGCCGTAGTAGCAACCCGTCATGGCGATCAGCAAACCAAACCAGATCGTCTTGAAAATGCCACCGTACACATCCGTCAGGTGTCCGAACTTCAGCGTCGTCGTGTAGTAGGCCAGCGGCTCGATCCCGATGGCCGCATTCGCCACCAACATCCCGCCAAGGTAGCCGGTGAAAATGCAAAGCCCCGAAATCATCGGCAGCATCAGCGTCATCGCAATCACCCGCGGAGCGCACAGATACCGCATCGGGTCCACGTTGAGCAAATCCATCGCGTCGATCTGCTCCGTCACGCGCATCGTCCCGATCTCCGCCGTGATCGACGCCGCAACGCGCGCCCCAATCACCATCGAGCAGAACGCCGGCACCATCTCGCGCGTCAGCGCAATGAAGGTGATTCCCGGCACGTAGTTCTTCGAGCCAAACTTGACCAACTGCACGCCCGTTTGCAGCACCATCACCATGCCGACGAAAATCGACGTGAGCGCCGCCACGGGAAGCGACCGAATGCCGATCGTGACGCACTGCTCCGTGATGATCTTCCAGCGCCACGGCGGGCTGAAAACGCGCTTCAGCACCTGCCACGCAAACCGCGCATACACGCCGTGAAATGCAACAAAATCAACCGACCCTTTGCCGATGCGGGCCAGAATGGATTCGGGTAGATTGATGGAAATGGCACCCTGTTTCATGGCTCCCATCGTTGCCGGGGAGCCCTTAAGGGCTGCAATGGAAAGCACAGTTGGTCAAAAAGGGCCACCTGATAAAAAATTAGACCGCATTCCATAAAACCAAAACCTTCGTTTTTGGGGGATTCCGCTGGAGGCCGGAGCGGGGCCATCCACCTAATTCGCCGCTCCCAACAAGGCGGTTTACAGCGCAGCGAGCGGGACGGGTTGCGCAAATCGCCACTTCTTCCAGAAAGGCACGACGAGAGTTCATGAAGCCAGCCGACGTCTTCAAGCTTATCAAGGAAAAGAACGTGAAGTTCGTGGATTTCAAGTTCACGGATATTCCCGGTCTTCAGCAGCACTTCACCTGTCCCATTGCGGACGTTGGTGAGGACATTTTCGAGCACGGCCACGGTTTCGACGGCTCCTCGATCCGCGGTTTCCGCCAGATCAACGAATCAGACATGCTCCTGATTCCCGATCCCGCCACGGCGATGATCGACCCCTTCTGCGAAATCCCGACCCTTTCGCTGGTTGGCAACGTGGAAGACCCGCTGACGCGCGAGAAGTACAACCGCGATCCGCGCAACATCGCCATCAACGCGGAAAACTACCTGAAGAGCACCGGCCTTGGCGACATCTGCTACATCGGGCCGGAACTTGAATTCTTCCTCTTCAGCGAAGTCCGCTACGAGTCCAACCCCTGGGGCTCCTCCTATCACGTGGACAGCGGCGAAGCCATTTGGAACTCCGGCAAGGATGACCGCGGCGACCATGGCCGCCCGAACCTCGGCGGCAAGATCCGCTACAAGGAAGGCTACTTCCCCCTTCCCCCCACGGACTCGCTGCAAAACGTCCGCAACGAAATGTGCCAGATGATGGAGGAATGCGGCATCCACGTGGAAACGCACCACCACGAAGTCGCCACCGCCGGCCAGTGCGAAATCGACATGCGTTTCGACTCACTCCTGCGCATGGCGGACAAGTCCCTCCTCTACAAGTACATCATCAAGAACGTCGCCGCCAAGCACCACCTGTCCGCCTGCTTCATGCCCAAGCCCATCTTCGGCGACAACGGCTCCGGCATGCACACCCACGTTTCCATTTGGAAGGGTAACAAGAACCTCATGGCCGGCAACGGCTACGCAGGCCTGTCGGACTTCGCCCTGCACTTCATCGGCGGCCTGATCAAGCACGCCAACTCCATTCTGGCCTTCAGCAACCCGACCACCAACAGCTACAAGCGCCTC
>JADZDZ010000234.1 GCA_020850785.1 Candidatus Sumerlaeota bacterium
GCCGCCGGAACTTCTTGAGGAGATGTTTGAGATTCAGGAAGCGGGAGAGGAACTGCGCGACGCGCGCCTGAAGAGCGACGGCGTGAAGCTGCAGGCCGCAGAGGCGAAAATCGCCCCACTTCGCAGGCAGGTTCAGGCCGCGCGGAATTCGCTGACGGAAAAATTGGCGCAGCAGTTTGCGCAGTTCGACGCGGCGGTGGAATCCGCTTCGCCCGCCTCCGAAGCCGCGCAGAGAATCCTGCGCGAAATCCGTCTTACGCTGGATCGGATGAACTATCTGCGCACGGTGCTGCGGAATTTGAAGTAACGCGCTGCGGGACCACCTTCACCTACGGCCCGCTTTACAATCCCACCATCACTGATCCAGCTTCCAATGTGGATCATCGTAAAGATCATCGGGGTCCGTGTGACGGCCGGGATGGCCCATGTTCATGCGAACGACTTTTGCGCTCTTGCGGCGCCTTCCTCCCCGGCCGATTCCTGCCAGAAAATCGAGCACCGCGCCATACCTTGCCAGCAGAAACGTGAGGATGATCGCGGTGATTTCCGGCACCACGGGGGCGAGACCAACGCCCAGCCCCGACGTCGTTACCGGCTTCAACACATTCAAGGCCCACAAGATCGCCAGAAGAAAAACCAGCATCCGCATCTGCATCGGAACTCCCCAAACGGAGATTTCCATTCGCGGATACCAGCGCAGTGCCGCCACAAACAGCGAGACGATGAACGGAGTTATCCCGGAGTAATGAAGTTTGGGGAAGGCATACCCAGTCGGACAACCATTGGCGTCATACACCACCGGATAGCCGATTCCGAAATAAGGCATGATCAGGCTATACGCCACAAAGACAACGCCGCCGCCGAACAGCACCAGAAACGCAAACCACGCGTAACGGCGCGATGACATGTGTGATTCAATCATTGAGCCGAACTGAAACAAGATCAGCAGGTTGAAGGCAGTGCCGATGATCGACCACAAGTCAATGATGCCGTTGTGGAACGGATACGTGAAAAGCTGCCAGACGCCCCCACCGATGACCTCCTGCGGCGACAACAGGTAGATTTTGTCAATATACGGACTCAGTCCCGGAACCAGAAGTCTTCCCGCGAGCACCAACGCATTCGTGGCCACGAATCCAATCGCCACCGCGTAAAAAAGAAACCGCGTCACCGGCGGCATGACGGAGGAGAATGATCGGTGGGCCTCGTTGAACATCGCTTTCATGGCGATCCATCAAGGACGCGACATTGCGCCCCTGTCAAGGAGCGGTAGCAGCAGAACGCGCGCCAACCGGCACGCCGCCGATGCGCTTTCGCAGGTCCGCGAGCCATTTTTCCGCCGTCGGATCAACGGCCTTGGACAGGCGGACGTAGTTTTCAAGGGACTGGATCACTGTCGTCGGCGGCGCTCCGGAATCGTCCTGCGCCAAGGCGAGATTGAGCCAGGCGGAGGCGAAGGACGGATCGACCTCCAACACCTCGCGGGCGATGCGTTCCGCAGCGGAGAAGTTGCCGAGTTGTTGCTGCACCGCAGCGAGATTGTTCTTCGCCTTCAAGTTGGTTGGCTCAAGTTCCAGCGCATGAGTGAAGGCTTCGTTCGCCTTCACGAAATCCTTCCCACGCACGTAGAAGTTCCCCTTTTCGAAGGCAACCGTTGCGCTTCCGGGGGCCAACTTCTCCGCCATGTCGTATTCACTCTCCGCGCGCAACGAACGGCCGCTGCGTTGCAACATTTCCGCGAGGCGGAGGCGTGATTCAATGTCATCGGGTTTTGCGTTCAGGTAGCGCGACCACGCGCGCACGGCCTCGTCGTAGTAGCCAAGTTCCTCGGCGCGCTTCGCCGCAGCCATGTCCTGCTCCGGCGTTGGCATTTGTCCCGGTGCAAGTTCCGGGAAGATCACCTTCCGCGCTTCCGCAGGATCGACGGGCGTGGCGTTGGGATTTTCTCCGGCGCGTTTCTCAGGAGCGAGTCCACCGAAGGCTTGCTGAATTCCACCAAAGGGGCCGGACACCGGGGCGTCCTGATCCTCTTCCACGACACGCACACTGCGGCGGCGCGCGCCGGTGGACGATGACGAGGTGGTGGATTTCTTCGCTGATTCGCTTCGCTTCGCGGCGGGCGTTGGCGTCACTTCCTCCTTCGCCGGCTTCACTTCTTCTTTAGTGGGCTCTGGCGATGCCGTCGGTTCAACGGTGGGTTGCGGCGTTGGGGTTTCCGTCGCCACAACCTTCATCGTCGCTGTTGGTGGCGGCGTTGCAGTGGGAGCCCAGTCGCGCTCCGCAGGAGTCGCGCTGGCAGGTTCCGGCGTGGCCGTGGGCTGCACTGGTGTCTGCGTCGGAGCGGGCGTTGGCGTGCTGACGGTCGGGGTGATCGTCGGCTGCTGCGCGTGCTTCAGCGCCTCCTTCGCGGCTGCGGGTTCCTGCGGCGTTGCTTCCGGCGTGCGCGGCACGGGACGGCGGCGATCCTTCGCCACCTCCGTGGGCGATGGAATCGCGGTTGCCACCACCTGCGTTTCTTCCGGGGTGGGGGTTGGCGTGGGAGGAGGTGTTGTGGGGACCGGCGTTGCCGTCACGACAGGAGTGGGAATTTCCGTGGCGCGCGGCGTTGGCGTCGCGGCCTGCGCCAGTTCAACCGGCGGCACTTCCTTGGCGGACTCCGTCGGCGCCGGTGTGGGCGTTGGCGTCGCGGCGGCCTCTGCAACCTTCAACTGCTGGTTGACGAGGTCCAATTCCGCCTTCGCCAGCGCATAGTCCGGGGCCAGCGCGAGCGCCTTCTCATAGTAAGCCTGTGCCTGCTCGCGATTGCCGAGCTGGTAGTAACAGTTTCCGATTTCGTAGAAGATCACCGGCCGATCGGGGGACTGCTGTGCGGCCTTCAGGAACAGGTCCCGCGCGAGGATGAAATCACCCTGCGCCTTCATCTGCTGCGCGCGCGTGATCAGGTCGAACGTCTCCGTCCTCTCGCGCTGAATACGTGCTTCGCGATCACGGAAACACCCCGTCGCGGCTCCTGCCGAAAGCCCTGCAACCAGCAACCGCGCCAAGGCGCGCCGGGAAAAAACGATCATTGATAACGACTCGTATACACCAGTTTTTCATCCGCAAACGAAAAAATCGAACCCTGCGTGTCGACCATCAGCCCCTGATAATCCCAGAGGTCGCGCTTCACGCCACTTTCGTAGGTCTGCGACCAGGACCGCCGGGGATAGCCGTAACGAATGCGCGTGCGATCCATGTCTGTCAGCTTGCCTTCCCATACAAGCTCGCGCTGAACGAACTGGGCAATCACATCCCGATCCCACCAAGCCCATTCATCAACCGTCTCGCCGGTCGTTGCGTGGAAGCCTCGGCGGACGTAATCCGGCTGACCATGGCGCTCCAGAAGCGCCTTCTGCGAAGGGGACATGCGTGCACGCATCGGCTCCGTCACCTTCGAATACGCCTCGCGCTTCATGGTAAAGATATAATCCTGCCGTTCATGGGCCGCTTCGCGCTTGAACGGTTTGATCTCCAGCGGTGCCGGTACGTCATATCGCGGCTGCCGGTTCGCATTTCCGCAACCCGCCAGCGTCACCGCCAGCGCCACAACGATCCCACCCCAAAGGCTTTTCATCATCGTCAGCAGACTCCTTCGCGTCGGAACACGCGCCTAACGCCCGCCAAATCAGGCTTGGTGCCCCAACCGTGGGACGTCAAGGCGGAAGGCGGCGGCGGCGCAATGCCGTTAACTTCGGCTGGATGGTTTGCAAGACAAGGGCCGGAGGGTCCCATGCCCCCACCTCCGCCGTTTCCCTGCCGGAAGCAGCCTTTGGAGCGTTCTTTTTGCCATGCCGTGATTG
The DNA here is from genome assembly GCA_020850785.1 of Candidatus Sumerlaeota bacterium. Lineage (GTDB taxonomy): Bacteria > Sumerlaeota > Sumerlaeia > SLMS01 > SLMS01 > JADZDZ01. The sequence continues at coordinate 3,840 of JADZDZ010000234.1, forward strand.
AGGCGGGGAGCCGCTTGTTCACCCCCTGCCCCTCGCTTCGGAAATGAGTCCGAAAAAAGAACGGGGGGCTTCGACAATTCGAAGCCCCCCGAGTGTTCTGCTGAACTGCTCTTACTTCGCCATTCCGAAGACGTGCGAATCGAACTGTGTGATGCTCAGGCTGTCCAGAATAACGGCGATGGCCGGATCGTCCCCAGACTCCGGTGTGTACAGGTAGTCAAAGGAGAGGATGAACGTTTCACCGTGGATGTCGTGCGGAGCCTCGAAGAACATGACATATGTTTCGGGCACGTTATCAACCGGCACGCGACTGCCACCGCTGCGAGAGTCGATGTTGATGAACGAGGAGAAACGCAATGAACTGTCGTTCATACGCAAGCGGAAGGCCGGGATGCTCGCGCGGTCGCCGCTTGAGGCCGTTGTCCGCACCGTGAAGGTCAGGCCGTAGATCGCGCCCCCTTCGATCGCGAAGTTTGTTTCCGATCCCCAGAATCCGAAGATCGTTCCCGGCGTAACGAGGCCCTTGTTCGATTTGATGGGATTTGCACCCCGAATCAACAGACCGCTGGCGGAAGAAAATTCCACCGGCGTGTTCAAGGGGGCACCACCATTGCGCGGCGTGAATCCGTTCGCAGATCCATCAAAGACAATCGATGCGATCTGGGTTCCCTGCGCTGCTCCCGGCACTTCCAGCGCCTGCACGACAACCCGGTCCAGACTCAGCGTTGCCGCTGCTGCATCGGATGGATCGAAGTTCAGGATGTCGAAGTCGAGACGGAAGGAATTCGTTTCCGCAGGCTGCGTGAAGTATTGGACATAGTCGCGGCCCGCGCTTGGTGGTGACAGGCTGCCCTCACCGCGTGACGTGACGACGATCGCGTCTCCCTGCTCGAAGTTGAAGGAAGAGGAGCGAACGCGGAATGTCGGGGCCTCCGCCAGTTCCACATTTCCAACGATCGTGAAGGTTGAGCGATAGAGCGAACGCGAACCGATCAAGCCAGTGATCGGGATGCCGCTCTCGCCGCGACCACCTCCCGAATTGATCGTGAAGATCGGGGATTCCCAGTAGGCGAAGGAATCCGTGTTCTCCTGCGTGGTTGCGTCCAGCATTCCCGTTTCATGGTTATGCGCACCCACCACGGTTGCGAAAAGAGCCGGATTGAAGAACTGCCAACCTTCTTCATCATTGTCGAACGTGAAGACAGTGGGGGTTGGCGTTGGTGTGGGGCTGGCCGTCGGCGAAACCGTCGGTGTTGCGCTTGGTGAGGGCGAAACGGACGGGGACGGCGTCACGGAGGCAGTTGGCGAGGGAGTCAGCGTCGGTGACGGCGAGGGCGTCGGTGTCGGAGCTGTTCGCAGGTATTCTTCGACCCCTTCATCGTTGATGAACTGGATGTCTTCCGGCGGAAGGGCGTTGTTGAAGATCGCCATGTCCGCAAGCTGGCCATTGAAGTACCGCGTGTTGATGTTGTCGTTCAAGTCTGCGCGGCGGCCAACCACCCAGTTCGCCGTGTTCGCAGCGGAAGTCCACAGCGTATCCACATCGTTGTTTTCCACGACCACGTTCGACTGCTCCACGCCGTTGAAATAAACCTTCACGCGCGCAGGATTGGACGTGTCTCCCGATGGCGTGGCCCCGCGATCCCAGACATAGGCGACGTGCATCCAGCCGTTCAGCGTGCGCGTGCCGTTGGTCATGAAATAGTTGGAGGCGCCATTCTGGCGGTTCGGATTGAAGAAAATGCGGCCTGTGGACGAACTGTGTGATTCCGTCTCAATGCCGCGCGCCGTGTCGCCGATCAGGCCCATGCGGCCGTTGTCGCGGAAGTAGGCAAGGAACACGATTGTGCCCGTGGTCTTGTTCCAATCGAACGAGGCGCTGTCAGGCGCGTCAAAGAATCCGTTGGTGCCGTCGAAATCCAACGCGCGAGTAATGTAGTCCGGCTTGCCCGCTGGCGCCGCCGTCACCCACTGGCCGCCGAGCGCTTCAGGAAACGCCGGCCCGCCCGGTTCGCCAAGGATCATCGCATTGTCATTGGCTGATGCGTCATCGGCGCGCGTGCCGCTTCCATCGTTGAAGGGATAGAACGCCACGAGGTTGGGGTCCGACGGATTGATGGGATCGTTGTAGATCGCCTGAACTGCCGCGTCATCGAGGGCTACGTCGAAGAACGCGACTTCATCGATCTTGCCATTGAAGGGGCGGAAGGGGTCCGCGAAGCGGCTGCCCACAATCCAGTTCGATGTGGCCGGCACGTGCGTCCAGAGCACATCGACGTCATTCGATCCCGTGCTGAAGTTCGCCTGTGCAACGCCATTCACCCATGCCTTCACTTTTTTCGGGCTGGTGAGCGTGCTGCCGGTTGTGTCCGCATTGAAATCCCACGCGAAAACCAGATGCTGCCACGTTCCCGGCGTCAGTGTTGCCGTTGTCATGAAGTAATTGTTGGAACCGTCGATGGCATTCGGATGGAAGTAGAAGTTGTAGTTCGTTCCGCCGCTGGTGCCGGTGACCTCAATCGACATGGAACTCGTTGTGTCGCGAATGATGCTCTGGCGCTGCAGCACGTCGGAATTCACCCACAGGGAAATCGTTCCCTGCGTCTTGTCGAAGTTTATCTCCGGAGAGGAAGGAATCAGGCCAACGTCATTGATGCCATCCAGTTCCAGCGCATTGTTTACCGTGTCAAACGTTGGACCATTGCGCTCCGCCACCGGGAAATCGGTTTCGACCAGTTGCAGGTCATTTCCATTTGCGGTGTGATCCGCCGTTTCCGTTCCCGAACCTTCGCCGAAATTCCAATAGGATACGAGGCGCGAATCAGCGGTGTTGACGCCATCGGTGTGCAGTGCCGTCGCCTCCGCCGCGTTGAGCGCATCGTTGTAGAACGCGACTTCCGCATAGCGACCGCGGAAGTAACGCGTCGGCTCTTCGGGCCGGCGTCCAAGGTAGAAGGTGCCCGTGTTCGCCGCAGTCAGCCAGCCGGTGTCCACGTTGTTCCCTTCCAGATTGAAGTTCGTCTGGGCAACACCGTTCACCCACGCCTTCACCTTGTTCGGATTGGCGGCATCACCGGAATCCGTCGCGGTCAAATCCCAGGTAAAGACCAGATGCTGCCATGTGCCCGGCGTCAGCGAAACGTCGGTCATGAAATACACGCTGGAACCATTTGCCGCATTGGGGTGGAAGTAGAAGCGATAGTTGCCGCCACCACTGGTGCCGGTGACCTCGATGGACATTTGATTGGCGGTGTCGCGCAGGATGCTCTGGCGTTCGAGAATATCGGAATTTACCCAGAGCGAGATCGTCCCTTTCGACTTGTTCCAGTCGATGGACGGACTTTCCGGCGCCACCATGAACTGATTGCTGCCATTCAGGCGGAATGCGTTGGTGGGGTTTCCGTCAATGACGGGGCCACTGCCCGTATTCCACAGGGGATTTATGTTGGCAATGTACGCGGCTCCCACACCACGGCGCAGCGTTCCGTCGTTATGGTTGTCTGAAGAATCCACCACCACCGTCGAGGAGGTGTTCGTCTCATTCAATGGCCAGTACGTCACAAGCGTGCCGGGGATGTAGTCGGCATGCGCCGCCCCCGCAGCCAGAATCAGCGCCGCAAGGGTGGAGGTCGAAGTTCGTCTCAGAACTTTTTCCATCATTCTCTTCTCCATTTTTGATTAACCACAAAGTTAAAGCCTCCGCGCGTAAAATCCGTGAGGAAATTTGCCGCGCGGAGGGGGAAATACCGTGTTCTCTTTACTCGTCCAGCAGCGTCCAATCCTGAACGCCCGTGGCCAGAAATGCCGCGACGCCGTTGTTCATGATGTAGGTCACGTCCGCATCAGACAACTTCGTGTTGAAGATGGCGACGTCGGCAAACTCTCCATTGTACCAGCGCGAATTTGCCGTATCATCAAGGATTCCACGGCGCCCGATCGTCCAATCCTCCGTGATTGCTCCCGTTAGGAATGTGGAATCGTTTGCCTGTGTGTTCGTCGGCACGACACCGTTCAAATACATCCTGCGCTTGATGGGGACTGGCGTGGTTCCGTTCGGCAATGACGTGTCCCATGTGAACGCAAGATGCATCCACGTGCCAACTGTGCGCGCTCCGCCAAGGAAAAGGGAAGTGTTTCCATTGGGCTGAAAATAGAGAGCCGTTGAACTGTGCGCCTCCGAAGTCCAGCGGCCTTGCGAATCACTGATGAGCCCCAGGCGCCCCGTCGCATTGAGATAGGCCCAGCAGACCACGGAGCCTTTATTCTTGTCGAACGCCAGTGATGCGCTGCGTGGAATGACAACGCAGTCGTTCGTTCCGTCGAAGGAAAGCGCGTTGGTGATGTACGCGGGCTTTCCGCTGGCCGACGCAGTTACCCAAGTGGGGCCCGTGATGGAATCCGCCAAAGGAAAATTCGGTGTCGGTTCCGACAGGTACATCACGTCATTCGTCCCCCCACCGTCGTCGGCCACCTGCGTTCCCGAACCCTCACTGAAATCATAATACGCAACAAGGTCGGGATCGCTGGGATTCACGCCGGTCGTGTAGAGCGTGTTGACTGCCGTTGCATCCAAGTTGGTGTCGTAGATCGCAATTTCCGCCATGCCACCACTGAAGGGACGGCGGTTCCCCGAAGCGTAGGTGTCCTGATAGCGCTGTCCCCAAACCCAATTCTCCGTCGTTGGAGCCGTCGTGAATCCCGCATCGCCCAACGTATTGCCGGTGGAGGTCACGTTTGCCTGGGCAACACCGTTCACCCACGCCTTCACACGATTGGGAGCCGTAACGTCGCCCGAATCCGCAGCAGTATAATCCCACGTGAAGACATAGTGCTGCCACACATTCGTCGTCACCAAATCGGTCACCATGAAGTAGCTCGCCGCTTCAGCGGAATTGGGCGTGAAGAATATGCGGTATTGCCCGCCACCGGTGGAGCCGGTTTGCTCAATGGCAATTCCGGAACTCGCATCCGCGCCCGACTTCAGGATCGACCGACGGGCCTGCGTGGGGATGTTCACCCAAAGTGAAATGGTTCCCTTTTGCTTGTTGAAACTCAACTCGCTGGAATCCAAAACCCTCAGGATGTCGTTTCCGCCGTCAAAGCTGACGGCGTTCTTTGTCACGCTATTGATGGTTGGCCCCGCTGTAGTCATCTCAGGGCCTGAAATCGAAACCTCTGGGAAGGTGTAAGTGGTCGAGGAGCCTTCTCTCCGACTGCCAATATTGTTGTTGCCAGAAAGATCAACAACATCCGTGACACTCGCAGTGGATTCGTTCATGGGCCAATACGCTGCCAGCGTACCGGGGGTGTAGGTCTGTGCAGATGCGGCACTTACGCAAATGGCAAGGGACGCGCCACACAATAGATGGGTCAACCGCATGAGGAGGGGATCCTTTCTGCTTCCTGAAAATGGTTTAAGGAGCCACTACAAGCAAGTTTCGGGGCAAATTGGACCGCAAGTCAGGGGATTTCCGAAGGCCCTTCTCAGGTGTTTTCCCGATTCCTCAGATCACTGGTGTGGAAGGTGTTACGTCGCCGATAAATTGCCGGGCGCTTCGATCATCCCGGTGCACCGCTCTGCGATCCATGGTCTGGTGCGCGGAAGCGTCTCCCCTGAGGTCGTTTATGGGTACAGAATTGCGCAGCCATTTGCCGCACACGGGTAACGTCCGCCCGTTGCACGCAACATCACTTCCCGTGACCATGCTCGCACAGAAATGGCGATTCACGAATCAGTTTTCCCGCCGCGTTCAGTCGGCTTCGGAACAGCGCGTGCTGGAGTTCCGTCGGCCTCCGTCCGGATTCAGATATTTCAAAACCCGGAAGACCCTCTTGTTCAAATCATCCACTGTGACATTTAAAAAAAATGACGTGGGCATCTTGAGATTCTGACACGTCCTTTGGTGGCGCAGGCGTCCGCATAATCCATGGGCCGCTGCGAAAATCGGAAAGCACTCCGACATTTCTGGACAACTCATGTCCACAATTCGGAATGCCTGTTTCGGCAAAGCGACAATAACAGTGTTGGTGTCCTGCCAAATGGGGGGATCACAATTTCCGCATCAAAACAAAATAGGGGGAGGCGCGATGGCCTCCCCCTTTTTCAAAAACATCCAGTGCGACGAACTACTTCTTCGCCAATTCCTTTTTGATTTCCGCTTCAAGGCGCGCCGCATCCTCAGGCGAACGCTTGCCGGGCCGATTCAGCTTCAGACGCTTCGTGACGGCCTTGCGAATTGCCAACTCGCGCTTCGCCTCCGCCAGCTCCGCTCCCGTGCGGCGACGACGCCTCTTCTTGCCAGCCTTCGGCGCCTTGGCATCAGCCTCTTTCTTTCCCGATCCCGGCTTGCGGCCACGACGCTTTCCGCCGCCCGCAACTGCACCATCAGCGGCAAGGAATGACAGGATGCTGTCGAAATCCGCCGCGCGCTTTGCGAATTCGCCGGACTCAATATATTTGCGAATTTCAGGACGACCCGTTAAATCGAATTCATAGTGATCATCCCCGCAGGAACACTTGATATTCTTAAAGAGCTGACAAAGCGCCGCAGATTCTGAACGCTTGTTCGTCACGTAAATCACGCTCTCGTGAATTTTTCCTGAATATCCAATCTTTTTCGGCCTGGCCATAGTCGCGACCTTTCGTGGTTTTTTGATACTGCAATTACGGCTAATCAACAATTGCACGAAATCAGGGGCAAGGCTTTACAGGACCCGCGCCCACTTCCAAATGCCTACTGCAATATCGTCAAAAGAAATACACGCGATTGATAGAAAAAACGGTTTTGCCATTATCCACATCCACCCAACTCCAATTCCTTCTGAAAAGCGGCTGACTCCGAAGCACGGATGCCATTGAGACCTGTAAATCGCAACGCACCCGGCAAAGACCTTTCATTTTCAATTTGAAATCATCGGGAGCGTGCCGCTGGTGCATGACGTGGTCCGCCACAAACCAGATCGATCCATTGCATGAAATCCGATCTTTGACGTCCGCGCGGACAGGTCCTCCTGACAAGAACCCACCCATCAACACTCCGTGCAGATTGCACACCTTGAAAACCTGAGTCGCCCATTCCATTTCCCCTTGCGCGACGCCACCATCCTCCCCACTCTTCCCCTCCGCTGCGGCGCCGCCCGCCGCAGCCGCTCCCGCAAGGAGCGAGATGTGCCGTCGTGGCGGAACTGGCAGACGCGCACGGTTCAGGTCCGTGTGGGTAACACCGTGAAGGTTCGACTCCTTTCGACGGCACCATTTTTTTCGTCATATAAGTGAAAGCATCTCAACGATGCGACCATCGGGACCGGGAGATATCACCTCCCGCTCCTGTCCTTGTTTGTGTCCTTTCGGGGCAATTGCCCCTCTTGGATCGCTCTTTCTACTGCGTCATCGATTGGGGGATGATCTTCTCCTTGTGGGAGCTATCAGGCGCCGTCCCTGCACTCGCATAACGACGCTCCATGATCGTCCAAGAGGCGGCATGTCTGACGCATTGATCGATCATGTACACGGTTCAAGCGACCAGACTTGTCAGCGCTGTCTCTTACAAAGGTCGTTGCCCGGAAGAAGGATTTCAATCAATGCTTGGACTCATCCTACACTTTTGGTTCTTGATGTGCATCTTATGGGTAGAGCATAGACAGTAATGGCAAGGACGCTCACAGTCACCGAGAAGCTCACTCACAGTACTGTGAGAATCGAATGCAC
>JADZDZ010000235.1 GCA_020850785.1 Candidatus Sumerlaeota bacterium
GTGGTCCGCGTTTCGGGTTCTTGAAGCGCTGAAAGAACGGCCACGAATCGACGCGCGCTCCCGGCTCGGTGCGCCGAAGGCGCGGCACGTTCGGGTTGTGTTTTCCTATCAGAACGCGAACGCCGAAATACACCATCGTCCCACCAACAAGCGCGAAAATGGAAACGAAGGGGAGGGCGACGAGGGCGCCTGTGAAACTTTTCTTTCCGCTCATGGCTTCCTGCAGGAGCATGAGAAGAAAAAAGATTCCAAACCCAAGAAAAGGAAGCCCGAAAAGGGCGAGGCATCCGCCCTGCGAACGGATGCTGGCGTCGGGGGTGATGCCGGTGCGGGGAGACGTCCACGGGGTGCTCATTGAACGGGTGCGAATCCTCCAAATATATGATGTTTCATGGAAAATGATGTGATTTGTCTTTGTGGTGCAACGCACATCCTGCTTGATCGCACGATGATAAGCACCAGCAAATGGCTTTCATGCACACACATTTGGTCAAGACCATCGAAAATGTCTGGGAAAATTACCAGAGCAAAACCATCACGGACGCAGACCACGAGGCGGTTCGCTCGACGCTGGAACTGCTGACGCGGGGGGAGGTGCGCTCCGCAGTGCGCGGCGAGGACGGCGTTTGGCGCGCGGTGGAATGGGTGAAGCGTGCCGTGCTGCTACATTTTCTCATCACGCCATCGCGCATCATTGATACGGGTCCGCTGCAATTTTACGACAAGGTTCCCTTGCAGGTGGCGTGGGGGGAGCGCGGTGTGCGCGTGGTGCCGCCGACGACGGTGCGCTATGGTTCCTACGTGGGGCGCGGCGTGGTGCTGATGCCCTGCTTCGTGAACATTGGGGCATGGGTTGGCAGCGGACCGATGATCGACACCTGGGCCACGGTGGGAAGCTGCGCGCAAGTGGGGGAGCGTTGCCACAGTCGCGGAGGCGTCGGGATCGGCGGCGTGCTGGAGCCCATTCAAGCCTCCCCCGTGATCATCGAGGATGATGTGTTCGTGGGCGCGCGCTCGGAGATCGCGGAAGGCTGTGTCGTGCGGAAGGGCGCCGTGCTTGCCATGGGATCATATCTCAGCGCTTCCACGAAGATCGTGGATACCACGCAGGGAAACAAGGTGACGTTCGGTGAAATTCCCGCAGGTGCGGTGGTCGTTCCCGGCTCGATTCCCTCGGCGGACAGAACCCACTCAACGTATGCGCTGATCATCAAGAAATACCGCGATGAGAAGACGGACGCGCGCACGGCGCTCAACTCCATCCTGCGGTGACGCGGCTTGTGGCGGGGGGAAGGTCCCTACCTGCTTGAAAATTTTTCGAGAACATCCATGATCCTGCCGGATGCATGGCCGTCGCCATAGGGCGTACGCACCTGCGCCATGGAGGCGTAGTGTTGCGGATCATCAAGCAGCCTGCCGGCCTCGGCAACGATGCGGGCGCGGCTTGCGCCGGTGAGGATGACGCCGCCGGCTTCGACCGCTTCGGGGCGCTCTGTCACATCGCGCACGACAATGACGGGTTTGCCAAGCGCGGGAGCCTCCTCCTGCACGCCTCCGCTGTCGGTGATGATGAAATCGCACAATGCCATGATGCTGACGAACGCGGGATAGTCCAGCGCGGGGGCGAGGCGGATGTTCTCCAGTCCGTTCAGCATGCGATGGACGGGTTCCTGCACGTTGGGATTCAAGTGAACGGGATAAATGAGCAGTGCCTGGGGATGAGCGGCGGCGATGTCGCGAAGGGCGGCGCAAAATTCCTCGAAGGGCCTGCCGAAATTTTCCCGGCGATGACCAGTGATGAGGACCACCGGCCCGCGCGTTGCGGATTTCCACTCCCGCGCATCGTGAACGATTTCGCTGGCATCGGGCTGCTGCCGCAATTTTGCAACGGCCGCGTGAAGCGCATCGATGCCGGTGTTTCCCGTGACGTGGATTTCAGCGCCGGTGGCGGCGATGCCATCGCGCAGCAGCGCGTCCTTCGCCCGTTGCGTGGGCGCGAAATGCCAGCGTGCGATCTGGCCGATCACGCGGCGGTTGAACTCTTCGGGAAACGGCGCATCCAGGCGGTCCGTGCGCAGCCCCGCCTCCACATGGGCGACGGGAATGCGTTGATAGAACGCTGCAACTGCGGCGGCCATGGCGGTGGTGGTGTCCCCTTGCACGACAACCACATCCACGGAGTTTTCCCGCAGGGTTTTTGTGACGGCGGTCAGCGCCCGCGCGTTCAGGCCGGCAAGTGTCTGGCCCGGTTCCATCAATTGCAGGTCGATGTCCGGGGTGATGGCGAACAACTTGAAGATCGCGCCCAGCATTTCGCGATGCTGGCCCGTTGTGATCAGCAACGACTGCACGCGGTCGCCCCGGCGCGCGGCTTCCGCGATCAGGGGGGCCAGCTTGATGGCCTCCGGCCGTGTGCCGAACACGAATGCCAGTCTCATCGTTTGCTTGCGTCCTTTTGCGAGCGCGTGAAGGTTAGGCCCCCTAGAACATCCATGGGGCAAAGCAGTGTCAACCCACTCTGAAACAGTAGCAGTCACCGGCGCGGGAGGCTTCATCGGAAGCCACCTTGTGGAGGAACTCCTGCACAGCGGGCGAACGGTGCGCGCGCTGGTGCATTACAACGCCTTGTCGCGCGAAGGCTGGCTGGACGACGTGCGCAAGCGCATCAAGAAGGACGACCTGAAGCGCCTGAAGGTGGTTCACGGCGACGTTTGCGACGCGCGCTCCGTCCGGTCGTTGATCGAAGGCTCCGCCCAGGTGTTTCATCTGGCGGCGCTGATTGGGATTCCCTACTCGTACGTCGCGCCGCAGTCCTACATCAACGTGAACGTGTCGGGAACGCTGAACGTGCTGGAAGCGTGCCGCGACCTTGGCAACGTGCGCCTGATTCACACATCGACGTCGGAGGTTTACGGCACGGCGCAAACGACGCCCATGACCGAGCGTCATCCCTTGCAGGCACAGTCCCCCTATGCGGCGTCGAAGATTGCCGCAGATCAGTTGGTGATGGCGTGGCACCGCTGCTTCGAACTGCCGGTCACGATCCTGCGTCCGTTCAACACCTACGGCCCGCGGCAGTCGCTGCGCGCCATCATTCCCACCATCATCGCGCAGGCGCTGGCGCCGGGCACGCCAACGATTCGCCTGGGCGCGATGGATCCCGTGCGCGACCTGACGTTCGTCACCGACACAACGCACGCGTTCCGTCTGGCTGCGGATGCGCCGCTGGAAACGGTGAATGGAAAGGTCTACAACCTTGGCACGGGCAAGGGCCTCAGCATCGGCAACCTCGCCCAGATGATCCTTGATCAACTGAAGGTGACGAAGTCGATCGAGAGCGTGGAGGAGCGCATTCGCCCCGAAAGCAGCGAAGTGCGAATCCTTATCAGCGACAACAACCTGTTCCGGAAGGAAATCCCCTGGAAGCCGGAGGTTGATCTGGCCAAGGGAATCGAACTGACGGCGAAATGGATGAAGGATCACGTGGATCACTTCAAGGCGGACCACTACACGCGATGAGCGCCCCGCATCCACCACGGGCCGTTGTGCTGGCGGGCGGCAAGGGGCAGCGCCTCGCCCCCTACACGACGGTCCTGCCGAAGCCGCTGATGCCCGTTGGCGAACATCCGATTCTTGAGCGCGTGCTGCAAAGCCTCTCGCGCGCGGGATTTCGCGACATCACAATTTCCGTGGGGCATCTGGCGGAGTTGATCCGTGTGTTTTTCGGCACCGGCGAAAAGTACAACCTGAACATCGACTATGCCATCGAGGACGTGCCGCTGGGAACCATCGGGCCGCTGGCGTTCATCGAAAATCTCGGCGACAATTTTCTCGTGATGAATGGCGACGTGTTGACGGACCTGGACCTCTCGGAATTTTGGAAGAGGCACCTTGAAGGGAACGCAACGCTGAGCATCGCGACGCACGCGCGGCAGGTGAACATTGACTTTGGCGTGTTGCGACGCGATGGGGAGAATCGCGTGACGGAATTCGTGGAGAAGCCGACGATTCCCTACGAAGTGAGCATGGGCATCTACGCGTTGAATGCGCGCTGCTTGAAGTACGTGCCGCGTGGCGAATACTTCGGCTTCGACAAGCTGGTGCTGGCGCTTCTGGCGGCGGGCGAAGTGGTAAGGGCGCACCCGCACAAGGGACAATGGCTGGACATCGGAAGGCCGGAGGACTACGAGGCGGCCAACCGCATGGTGGACACCTTTGCCA
>JADZDZ010000236.1 GCA_020850785.1 Candidatus Sumerlaeota bacterium
CCGGACAAGAAGAACGACTTTCAGCAATTGGGTGGGTCGCCGAAGATCCCCGTCGCAGGGGCGCTTCAGTTGGGAACGAATCAAACCTACGATCCGACGAATGGAACGATTTCCCGTGGCGACATTGCACGTACGAATGCCCAGCAAAGGAACTAAGGCGACACCGTGATGGCCTTCTTCAAGAAACAAAAATCGCTGGTTGGAGTTGTCGCGGCGGCCCTGTTGGGCTGGGGCGCTGTTGTCCATGCGGGGCCGGTGCCCGGCGTGGAGACCTTCGACAAGAAACCAGTGACGTTTCCCGTGCCGCCGAACATGACGGTTTGGGACATCGGCAATGATGAGTATCTGGTGACATTCACGTGGAAAACCACGAAGCCCAAGCCGGGCGTTGCTGGTGAGTTCAACAGTTGGAGCCGCACGGACCTGCCCATGTCCGGTCCTGATGCGAACGGTGTCTATTCCGTGACGGCGCGGCTGAAGGCGGGGGAGTATCGCTACAAGCTGGTGTCCGGAGAAGACGGTTGGCACACGGACGAAGCGAATCCCGCGCGGGACGAGGATGCGAACGGGAATTCGATCCTGCGCCTTGGCATCACGGCAGAACTGCACGGGACGGTCGGCAAGCGTGGCGATGATTCGATCGAACTGCGGGGCCTCACGCACGATCCCGCCTCCTATCACTACGTTGACTTCGTTTCCGATAGCCGCGTCGTCGTGCGCTTGCGGGCGCTGGCAAACGATGCCAGCGGCGCTGCGGTGGAACGGGATGGCGCTTCGGATGCGATGAAGCGCATCGCGAGCGACGCGCAGTTCGATTACTGGGAGACGACGCTCACCGTTGATCCCGCGAAGGACGCACCGCTGAAGTACGCGATCAAGGTGGTCGATGGCGCCGCGACGGAGAAGCTGGGGCCGTTTCAGGTGGACTTGCGGCAATGGCGTCGCCGCAGCGCCCCCGATTGGGCGAAGGACGCAATCTGGTATCAGATCGTGATCGACCGCTTCCGCGACGGTGATCCCAGCAACAATCCGGAAAACACGCTTGGCAGCAATCGCATGGGAATCACATGGCCTTGGAAGTCGGACTTTTTTGCGATCCCCGGCAGGAAGGAGATGCTGACGGATCCGGGAATGTTCAGCTACGACAGCGACAAGGACAACTATCCCGACATCTGGCAGCGCCTCTACGGCGGCGACTTTCAGGGCGTGATCGACAAGCTGGATTATCTTCAATCCCTTGGCGTGAATGCGATCTACTTCAACCCGATCTTTGAATCACCAAGCCACCACAAGTATAATGGCAAGACGTACCAATTCGCCGACGATGGCTACGGAGTGCCCGGTGAATTTGCGAAGTCGATGAAAACGAACAACGTTTTCGACACGGCGACGTGGAAGAACAACAAGTCCGACGAAAAATTTTTTGAACTCCTGCGCGAAGCGAAAAAGCGCCGCATGCGCGTGATCATTGATGGCGTTTTCAACCACCTTGGTGACAGCTCCCCCTATTTTCTGGACGTGAAGAAAAATGGGAAGGCTTCCCCCTACGCCGATTGGTGGGACGTGATTTCCTGGGAGCCGTTCAAGGCTCGCGGCTGGGCGGGCACTGATGAACTGCCGCAGTTCCGCAAGGATGACAAGCACGGCATCGCGAGCGACAGCGCGCGGAAATTCATCATGGACTGCACGACAAAATGGATGGACCCGAATGGGGACGGCGATCCCAGCGACGGCATTGACGGCTGGCGGTTGGACGTGCCGATGGACGTGCCCATGCCGTTCTGGGATGAGTGGTGCGCGCACGTGCGCGCGATCAATCCCAACGCCTACATCGTGGGTGAGGTCTGGTCGCCTGCGGAGGAATGGATCGACGGGAAGAAGTTCGATGCGGTGATGAACTACCAGTTCCGCGTGGCCGCGCTGCGCTTCTTCGGCAACGTGGAAAAACGCGCAAAGGCGAGCGAATTTGACAACGACCTTGCGCGGCTTCGCGTGCGTTATCCCGTCGCCAACACAATGGTGATGCAGAACCTTCTGGACAGTCATGACACGGATCGCATCGCGTCGCGGCTCTTCAACCCAGACCTGACGAATGATCGCCTGTATGACGGCCAGAACCGCGTGCAGGAGCCGGGAAGCGGCTACAAGTTCACGCGACCCACGGAGGAAACGTATCAGCGGCTGAAGTTGCTGGCGTTGTTTCAGGCGACGTACATTGGCGCGCCCATGATCTACTACGGCACGGAGGTCGGGATGTACGCGGCGGACGATCCCATGTGCCGCAACGCCATGTGGTGGAAGGACATGATGCCCTATGACAATCCCGACTACCGCATTGATGATTCGTTGCTGGCGGAGTTTCAGGAGCTGTTCAAGCTGCGCACCCGCGAGGAGGCGCTGCGGCACGGAGAGTTTGAGACGCTCGCGACGCTCGATGACAAGCAGGTCTTCGCATTCCGCCGCTTCGTGGCGGGGGAGAATCGATCGCTCGTTGTGATCATCAACAATTCCAGCGAAACGCAGACGACGGAGGTGCCGCTTTCATTCGTTGGCGCGAATGACGACGTGTCGTTGGTTCACGGCAAGGCGGAATTCCCGGAGTGCAATTCGAAGACGGAACATTTCATTACGCTGGGGCCGGTTAGCGGTGCGGTCGTTTCGGTGATTGGCAACACGGAGGTGAAGCAGCCATGAGGCGGCGTCAGAAAAAAATCATCACGGCGGCGCTGCTGACGGCTCTCGCCTCATGGGCATCCCAGCAAGCACACGCACGCGTGATTCTTCAGTATTTTGAAGGGAAGTGGGAGACGATCGACCACAAGATGCCGGATATTTTCATGTCTGGTTACGGCACATTGTATCTTCCGCCTCCGTCCCGCGCCGACAGCGGCAACCAGAGCGTTGGCTTCGACGTTTACGACCGCTTCGATCTGGGGAAGGAGAACAACGAAACGCTCTACGGCACGGAATCCTC
>JADZDZ010000237.1 GCA_020850785.1 Candidatus Sumerlaeota bacterium
CGATCAGGTTCCGATCCGCGATGATCATGTCCTTCCCCTCAAAATTCAGCGTCGCGCCCTTCGGCAGCGCACCCTTGGACATTTCGCGATACTGATCGACCTCATAGGAAAGGCAGCAGAGCAAACGTCCGCACTGTCCCGACAACTTGCTGGGGGGAAGGTTGATGTCCTGGTCCTTCGCCATCTTGATCGTGATGGGGCGAAATTCCGGCAGCCATGTGGAGCAGCATTGCTGCAGGCCGCAGGCGCCGAAACCATCAATCATTTTCGCCTCATCGCGCACCCCAATCTGCCACAATTCAATCCTCATGCGCAGAATCAGGCTCAGTTCCTTCACCAACGCGCGGAAATCGATACGCTGCTCGCTGGTGAAGTGAAGGACCGCCTTGTTCTCCTTCATGTCAACGCGCGCGTGGCTGATCTTGATGTCGAGCTTCATTTCCTGCGACTTTTCCTTCGCAAGGACGAAGGCGCGGCGTTCCGCAGCCTTGCGCTCCCACCAAGCCTCCACCTCCGGCTCCGACGCGCGGCGAATCACGCGCGGGTACGCATCGCGCCGCAGCTTCAACTGCTGGACAGACTTGTATTCAAGCGACGCCACAAAGGCCACGTCCTCGGAGCCACTGCGCGGCACCACAATGAAATCCTGAGGCTTCAGATCCTGGAGGGCTCCCGGATCGAAGATGAAGGGCATTTCTTCCTGACTGAATTTCGCGGCGACGAACAGCGCCATCTGCAAGACCTGCGGCGTGGTGGCATTGACTACGGCCCGATGCTTTGGCACCGGGCCGTCCCGCGACAAGCACGAAAATCCGTGGATCGCTATTTGGCGGGCGTCAGGTGATCCGTCAGCGTCACGCAGACACGCCGGTGGCTGTCCGCCTCCGCAGTCAGATGGTCGAGGATATTGGCGAGGTAGTGCTGGTTGCGGTCCTTCAGCCGGTCGCGCATGACCGCCGCCCGGTCCGCATCCATGTCGTGCTTCTTCGCGATGTAGGCCAGTCGTTCCTTCGTGCCCAGCGCCGCAGCGGCCGAAAAGTGGGAAACGTCCACGGGCTGCGAACCCCATCCTCCGCCGAGCGATCCAAGAAACTTGTCAATGGCCTGCGCGTGACGAATCTTGTCCCACACAAGGCGCGA
Organism: Candidatus Sumerlaeota bacterium; assembly: GCA_020850785.1. Classification (GTDB taxonomy): domain Bacteria; phylum Sumerlaeota; class Sumerlaeia; order SLMS01; family SLMS01; genus JADZDZ01. The sequence goes on from JADZDZ010000237.1 coordinate 1,141, forward strand.
CAACGCCTCGTGAAATTCCCACGAAGCCTGCGGATTTTCGTGCGACGTCACCGCGTATATCTCCGCCCACACGATCTGCTCTGCAAGCTGCGCATGCAGGACTACCCTCGCCCGTTCATTGAACGCGGCTTCCTCCGGCTCCAACATGCACTCGCGCAGCCCAAGCATGAACGTCTGCGGCTTTGACTGCGCCTCCACGGTGATGAAATCCTCGCGGCGCGGCGCCTGCAAACGCGGCTTCGCAACGGGCTGATACTTCTCCCCCACTGCCAGCGGTGAATTTCCGAAATCGTTTCCGATGCGGCTCCAAAGCGTTCGCATGTGCGAGCCGGCTTCCTGCACGCGCGATGACACGTCGTGCCCAAGCTGATGGAGGCTTTCCAGCAGGCCGATGCCACCGCTGATGTGCTGCGCGGTGATCTGCATGAAGCGCGCGATCAGGCGTTGCGATGGCTCGTTGAGGAGCGGATCGCCCGCAGTGAAGTGCGATTCCCAGGCATCCATCAGACCCGGCTTGATCACGCTGTAAATCGCCGCGACGTACTCCTCCCAGGTCTTGTAGGAATTCAGCGCCTCCAGCACGACCTTCAGCCCATCACCCGGCGCGGAGGGAAACGTGCCCGTCACTTCAAGGTCGCGCAGGTGCTGGCGAATGCGCCGCACAAACGTGGCATCCTCGTAGACGTGAATGCCCAGAAGGGTCTTCACGTCCAGCGCGGGAACGCGTGCGATCCACCCGTTGTGCAAATGAACGATTTCCCGCATCAGGTGGAAGTAATTTCCAAACCTGATGCGGCTATCGAGGATGCTGAAGCCCGTTCGCACGGGCCGATGATCGCGAATTCGGTCGAACCTCATCGGCGGTCGCCGAGCCTCCGGATCAGATGGTTAGTTCTTCGAAACCAACGGGCGACGACCGATGGAAACGTACTCAAAGCCGAGGCGTTCCATGCGATCCAGCGTATAGATGTTGCGAACGTCTAATATCAACGGTCGCTTCATCGCCGCCTTGATCTCCTCCAGATTCAATCCCTGGAATTCCTTCCATTCCGTCATGATGATCAACGCATCGGCACCCTTGGCCACCTCCGACGCGTTCTCCATGTATTCCACGTCCTTCGGAATCATCGACTTCGCATTGTCCATGGAGATGGGGTCGTAGACGGCGAACTTCGCCCCCTCCTTGTGAAGCTCATTGATCACTTCCACGGACTTCGCATCGCGCATGTCATCGGTGTCGGGCTTGAATGCAAGGCCGAGCACGCCAAACTTCTTACCCTTCACGCTGCCGATGGTTTCCTTGATGCGGCTGATGAAGCGCGGCGTGCGCTCCTCGTTCGTCTTCACCACGGAATGCAGGATGTGGAAATCCTCGCCAAACTTCTGCGACGTGTGAATGAGCGACAGCGTGTCCTTCGGGAAGCACGACCCGCCGTAGCCAAGGCCCGCCATCAGGAATTCCTTCCCGATGCGCTTGTCCGAACCCATGCCCTTCGCAACAAGACCAACGTCCGCGCCGATACGCTCGCAAATGTTTGCAACGGCATTGATGAAGCTGATCTTCGTGGCAAGGAACGCATTGGACGCGTACTTGATCATTTCCGCAGAGGCGACGTCCGTGATGAGCATCGGCGCTTCCAGCGGCGCGTAGAGTTCCACCAACGCCATCGCGATGTTCTGCGAGGGGGCGCCGATCACCACGCGATCGGGGTTGTAGCTGTCCCGGATTGCGGACCCTTCCTTCAGGAATTCGGGGTTCGAAACAACGTCGAAATCGACCTGATGGCGCTTGTTCTTCTCAATCACATTGCGAACGAATTCGCCCGTTCCGGGCGGCACCGTGGACTTGTTGACGATGATCTTGTACTTGTCGATGTGGGCGGCGATTTCCTTCGCCACCGCCTCCACAAAGCTAAGGTCCGTTGAACCGTCCGCCGCAGGGGGGGTGCCGACAGCAATGAAAATCACGTCCGACTTTCGGACCGCATCGCCCAAGTCGCCCGTGAAGCTAATCCGCTTATCCTCATAATTGTGACGAACCATCTCCTCAAGACCCGGTTCGTAAATCGGCATAATCCCCTTCTTTAGCTTCTCGACCTTCTCCTTATTGTTATCGACGCAAATCACGTCATTGCCAAGGTCGGCGAACACGGCGCCCGTCACCAAACCGACGTAGCCTGTTCCGATCACACAAACTTTCATGTCTTACTCCAAAAAGGGGTGGAAAATGTTCTCTGTAAACCGTTGAGAAAGTTGGGAGTGGGTCTTTGGAGTGACAACCGGAAAAGGAGCCGTGGAGCCCCCGAAAGGATGTTATTCACTAAAATTCATCCCACAAAAGATCTTCATTGAGGGCCGCCTGGGTGGTTGCGAGACGATTTCATCATGGCACTTCCCGTTCCTCTGCCGCTCGTGAGGCGCGCTCTCGGCCTCGCATTGCCCGTCGCCGCAGCCTATCTGGTGATCGTTGCGGGGTTGTTTGTTGAAACAATTATCGTTGGGCGAAGGTTGCACGGCTCCGGCGTCGCGGCCATCGGCCTCGCGGGAACTTTCTCCCTCGTCCTCGTGCTTTCCTTCCATGCGCTGGAAATCGCCGCGCAGGCCATCATCTCCCGCCGCTTCGGCGAAGGGAATTTCAAAGCCATCGGCCCCTGTCTGGACACGGCCCTGCTGCTGGCCTTTGGTCTGGGGGTTCCGCTCAGCGTCGCCTTGTTTTTCCTCGCGCCCTGGATTTTCTCCAGCGCGGAGAGCGCGGAGGTTCGTCAGCTCGCCATTGATTACTTCCACTACCGGCTCCCCAGCATTCCCTTCGTCATTGGGCTGCTGACGGTCATCGGTTTTTTCAACGCGATCTCCAAGCCGAAGGTTCCGGCGTTTGTGTACGTCACCGTGCTGATTGTGAACGGTGTGCTGTGCCACATGTTCGTGAACGGTGCCTGGGGCGCACCGGAGATGGGAATCAAGGGAGCGGGCCTTGCGCAGACGATCGCGGCGATTGTCGGCTTCGTGATGTTTGTTTTCCTGCTCACGCAAAAACACATGCGCGCGAAGTATCACCTGCTCACGTTTCGCGGAGCGATGAACGCGGCGCTTGCGGGATCGCTCCTGAAGTTGGCGGCTCCCGTTTTCGTTCAACAGTTTCTTGGCAACTTCGGGATGTACTTGTTTGTGGTCATCAATGCGCAGGTGCCCGACGGCGGTGTGTCGCTTTCAGCCAGCACCATCGCGCGACAAATCGGATACATCACTTATCTTCCCAGCCTCGGTTTTGGCATCGCAGCGGCAACACTTGTTGGCCAGCGCCTTGGCGCACGCCAGCCACGCCGCGCCGCGCTCGCGGGATTCATCTGCTGGCAGGCGGGCGCGATCTTCATGGCTGCGGTCGGCCTCTGCTTCATCGCGTTTTGGGAGCCGCTTGTGAAAATGTTCATCGCCTCCGGCGGCCGCGAAGTCGCGCGCCTCACCGCAGCCGACGACTACGTGCGCGTGTCGCAGACCGCCCACTACCTGCTGATCATCATCGGCATTTACCAGATTTTTGAATCCGTGAACACAATCATTGGGAAGGCGCTGCAGGGCGCGGGCGCCACGATGTTCGTGATGATGGTCAACGTGGGCGCGCAGTGGCTGCTGTTTCTTCCGCTCGCGTGGTTCCTCGCGCTACGAATGGAACTCGGCGCGGTCGGCTCCCAGTTTGCCATGGCCATCCAGCTTGCGATCGTTGCGATGATCTTCATTTTCAAGTTCAGAAGTCAGGGCTGGCGCCACAAACGCCTTTAGTCTGCACTTGCTCTGTCCCCTTTGAAACGCCAAGCTTCCCTGTCTCTCCAACATTTTCCACCGGACTTTTTGGAAGTGTGTTTTCCGAGCCCGGAACGCTCCTCCGCAAAGGATACTCCATGCTTCGCAAAGCCCTCCCCGCAATTCTTCTGGCATCGTTGTCAATCGTCGTTCAGGCGCAGACGCCCGCGCCGGAGGCGAAGCAGACCCACCTCGACATGACCGGAGTGGAAATTCCGAAGCTCGAAAATTTCCGTCCGCTCCCTGAACCGGACAAGGAGCTGACGGCCAAACTTGAAAAAATCGTGAAGGAAGTCGGCCTCGATGCGATGACCCCTGCCGACAAGAACGAGGACAAGGAAGACGAATGGTCTTCCATCTGTCTTGTCGATTTGTCTGATCCCACGAATCCAAAGGTGGCGGGATGGAAGCAGGACAATTTCATCTACCCCGCCAGCACCTACAAGATGTACGTGTTGGGGGAAGTGATTCGTCAGGTGGTGGAAGGAAAAATCCGTCTGGATGACGAAGTGACGCCGAAGGAGAAAAACTTTCGCGGCGATCCGGAATTCAAGGTCGATCACAAGTATACCGTGTCGGAAATTCTGCGTCTGGTGACGACCTACTCCGACAACTCCGCAGCGAATGAAACCATCGACCTCGTCGGTCGCAAGCAGGCGACGGCGCTGATGTGGGCGCTGGGCTGCAAAGGCTCCGAAATCACGCGCAAGTATGTTCCGCGCAAGAACGAGGACGAAGGCTACGCGAACATCGTTTCCACGACAACGAACGCGCTCCATCAGGCAACGTTCCTGTGGGCGGTGGAATCAGGCGCAATCGGTGGCGGACGCGGCCGCGGATTGATCAAGAGCTACCTCGCGATGGACCAAACCGATGGGAAGCGTTTCCGCGCAGGGCTGCCGAAGTCGGCTACGCTCTTTTCGAAGACGGGAACCTATTCCAACTTCAACTCCGAAGCGGCGATCGTGGAGGATGGCCGCACGCGATACATCCTCTGCGCGCTCACGGCGCTGGAAGAAAAGGATGCCGATCCGAAGCTGGCGCAGCTGGCCGAAAAGGTCCACGCATTGATGAAGGAGGGGAAGTGAGGCGGGGAGCCTTCCTCAACCCTTCCTCAGCGCCTTCTTCTGAAATCCGTAGTAGCGGCATGCGGCCGCGATGATCTCCTCGTCAGCCCCGCGAAGCGGCCGTTCCCTTTTCAGGAACTGCCCTCCCCACCTCATGCCGAAAAGCATGTAAACCACATGCGTCGCCACAGTGACGATGTAGAACGTGGCGCGCGATGGATCGATCTGCAGGCTTGAATCCCGCAGGAAAGGAATCAGGTATTCAACTGTGATCGCCGAACACGTCGCGAGCGAGGGGATCAGCAACAAACCCAACGAGACCGGCGTTGGGAAAAATCGCCGCGCCTTCAGGTAGCGCGACTGCGCCACAAGTTCCGATGATATGTCACCATTCGTGATGCAAATCACGATCAACGTATAGATGAGGACGGGGAAGCATACGATGTAGATCACCGCTTCCTTCAACTGCGGGTAAAACACGCAGGCAATGGTGGCCGCGTAAAGCGATAGCAGAAATGCAGTGTCGAACTTGAGCTTCTTCTCGAAATACTCCCGTGCCACGGTCGGAGTCCATCGATGGTTTCGGACGACTTATAGGAAACTCAACCGTACCAATCAATGAAACTTTTCAGGCGCTTTGCGATTTTATTGAAGGCATTGCCATCCAGGAACGCCTGCTCCCGTTCGTGCTCCAGGCCGTAGAGCACCAAACCCACGCCGGTTGAGTAGATCGGGCTGCTGACAACACCCGCCAGCCCCGCCAGACCCGAAGGGGACGCCACCTTGCACGGCTTGTTGAAGACGCGCTCGCCAAGTTCGCAGATGCCCTGCTGCAGCGCCGTTCCGCCCGTGAAAACCACCCCGCCATAGATGCGCTCGTAGGCGGGCAGCTTGTCGATCTTCTCCTTGATCATCATCAGCATTTCCTCAAGGCGGCACTCAATGATCTCCGCCAGCAGCTTCCTGCTGTGCGTGTGCATCTTGTCGCTCAGCGCGCCTGGCGCCTGAACCGTTTCCGAATCATCGACCGCGTTCGCGCTGCAGATTCCATAACGCTTCTTGAGGTTCTCCGCATCGTAGCGATTGATCTTCAGCCCTTTGGAAATGTCCTCCGTGATCGCATCGCCGCCGAACGGCACCACGCCCGTGTAACGCACTGCGCCGTCGGCCCAGATTGCCACGTCGCTCGTGCCTCCGCCGATGTCGATCAGCGCAACACCAAGTTCCTTCTCCTGTTCCTTCAGCACCGCAAGCGAGCTTGCCAACGGCTCAAGGTAGATTCCCGCCACGCGATAGCCCGCCTGGCTCACGGCACGCACGATGTTCTGCGCGGAAGTGACGGCGGCGGTGACGAGCAGCACCTCCACGCCGATCTTCCGCGAGCAGAATCCCAGCGGATCGATGATCGGGCCATCGTCGATGATGAAGCGCTGCGGAATCTGATGCAGCACTTCGCGCTCCGGCGGCACTTGATGCTGAATGGCGCGATCAATCACACGGCGAATGTCGGATTTCGTGATGCCGCGTTCGGGATTCGCGACGTCGTTTGTCGCGGTCAACTGATGGCACTGAATGTGGCCGCCGGCAATTCCCACGAACACATCCCTGACCGCTATCTGCGCGATGTCCTCCGCCTTGCGGATGGCGACGCGGATTGAATCGACTGTTTCCTCAAGGTTGATCACGACGCCGCGGCGAAGGCCCTGGCTGGGGGTGGAGGCGACGCCAAGAATCGTGACGCGACCGCTGGGTTCAATCTCCCCCACGATCGCGCAGATTTTCGTCGTGCCGATGTCCAGACCCGTGAACATCACCTTCTTCGAAGGCAATTTCAGGTTCACGCGTGGATTGCCCGTGGCGATGCACGGCTCATCACCCGTTGTTTTCGCAGTGCGAAGGCGATCCATCATATCGGTGATCGACATTGGCGATGCTCCTTATTCGTTCTTCGCGATCTGTTTGTCAGTGATCGTGGTCAGGGGGTCGGCGCGGCGAATGATGGCATAGGTTGGCGAAATCAAGTTCGCGGAAAGCACGGGCGCCTCCAGCGAGGGAATCAGCAGGCTTTCAATCGCCGGTCCCGTTTCGTGGGGAGGGCGCGATCC
>JADZDZ010000238.1 GCA_020850785.1 Candidatus Sumerlaeota bacterium
ATCTCCAACATGAATTTCTTCGAGCAATCTCATGGGCAGTGTATGACTGTAGTCCGCAGTGTAGGCTTCGAAGCAGTCGCAGTTATTCGCATATCGACCGGAATTCGTGTGGTTTTCGCGCGCGTGGATGCCTCCATATAGTCGCCAACGAATTCATGTTCTGCGGTGTAATTCGCCGCACTCTATTCGCGCTCTTTGAACTCTTTTCGCAATAGTGTATAACTCGTCAGGCGCAGGAGCGTATCGCGAACATCCTGCCATTCGAGGTAGCCTCCAGCGGGCATCGAGCCAAGGCAGATTTTTCCCTCAGCATTCAGGAGATCGGGGCACTTGGCTGCGATGAGGTTACGAAGGTCGTGACTGCGCCGCCCGCTGATCGCACCGTTGTGGGTGAGAAACAAGCGTCCTGCGGAATGGTGAGCATACTTCTCCAAGTGAAGCTGCAAATCACGTGCTTTTTCGCCATCGCCGCGATCCATCGAGACGAGTAGCACTGTTTTGGCGCTACGGGTCCCGTATCGGGAGTCATTGGTGCACTCATATTCCGGGTAAACACCGAATGAGACGATGCCCTGTGTGGCATTTGCCGCCTGAAAACTAAAGGGACGAAGGAAAATCGTAACCCTCTCACCACCGGCGTCGCGGAAAGTGCGGTCTTCCTCCGGATGCGCCGCAGTTATGGTGACAGAGTACCCACTCCATGGGAGGGTGGAGGGGGTGGTGACGGGATCGCACAGCAGAAGGCCATACAGGTCGATAACCTCTCTGGCCAGCCACTGCGGGCACGCGGCGCCAAGATGATTCGACCAAGAACCATCTATCAGTTTCGCAAGCTGCCTTGGGTCGTCCAGTTCGTCACGCGTTCGCCGGTTCCATTCATCCCCGTAGTCCTCAGCGGATACACGCGGGACATCAGTGCCGATCAGAACTTCATCGAATCTGGATATCCGTTCTAATTCACAATACGCGTTGGGATTATCCATTGAAGGCACCTCGAAAACGTGCGGTTCCTCCGTTCCATTGTAGAGGGCGTAGCGTGGCACACCAAGGCGCTTACAGTATCTCCACGCCTGCTCATGCACATCATCATCCAGCGACTGGTTCGGTTCCTTGACTTCGATCACCATCCATGGGACCACATTGTCGCCATCCGGCTTGTATAGCACAATATCGGCTCGGTCATTGGTGTCAGCGGCATAAGAGAGGTGAAGCTCCACGGCGACGTAGTCGCTGGGAATGGGCCAGCCCAGCTCATCGCGAAGCTTCCTGAGCATCTGCTGTCGCACCCGCTCCTCCGGGGTGTCGGGAACATATTTGCATCGGGACAGGCAAAGGAGGGTCGGCATCATTCATCCCCCGCCTGTTTTCACGAAGGCCAATATGCGGCTGGGCGTTGCGAGGTTTGGCGGACAACGCAGGACGGCGGATTTCCTGATGGAATCAAACCCAGAATCAACTTCTTCGTCGCGCATGTGCCTGTTCTCCGTTCTTCCGCTCGGTGGTCTTGACGAGACCTTGCGGTTCATATTTCCACTGTCTCAAATCGTGATGGGAATCCCATCGATTTTGCTCAACGACTTCATGCTCTGCGGTATTGTTCGTCGCTGACTTTTTCCAGCCATTCCACGACCTTCCCATCAAGGCTTTCCGCGATGGCGATGTGCGTCATGGCCGTGGTTGGTGACGCGCCGTGCCAGTGTTTTTCTCCCGGCGGAAACCAAACAACGTCGCCGGGATGAATTTCTTCAATCGGTCCGCCTTCGCACTGCACCCAGCCGCAACCAGCGGTCACTATGAGTGTTTGCCCCAGCGGATGTGTGTGCCAGGCCGTGCGTGCGCCCGGTTCGAAGGTGACGCTTACACCGCCGACGCGCGCGGGAGCGGACGCCTGAAACAGCGGGTCAATCCTCACCGTGCCCGTGAACCAGTCCGCCGGGCCTTTGAGGGATGACTGTGAGCCGACTTTCTTGATTTCCATTTTCAATCTCCATTCCATGGCTACTGGCTTGCATTCTTTGTGCCGTTGGGTGCGTGGCAAGGCTACCATCGACAGCGAGTTAGCACAAGAACACCGCCTCCCTGCATACACGCTCACCCAATCCGTGTCTATCCGCATAAATCCACAGCCCCTTTCAGACAACTCTCATCCACGCATTCGCCTCCTCAAATTGTCCCGAAGGAAAATTACGCAAAGAGGTGGTTGGGATGGACAAAAAAAAATCCGCCGTAACAACGGCGGATTGTTGGTGGATTGGGCTGGGGTAGCGGCCTAGGGTTATTGCTTCTCCAAATCCTGCTTCAATCGGAGCATATCCTTGTCCGCCTTGTGAATCATCAATGCCTGCTTCACGAAGGTAAGGGCGCTGGCGCTATCCCCTTCCCGCAGGTAATTGTAAATGATTTCGCGATATATTTCAAATTGCAGGTCGGGTATGACGTCGCGCGCGGGGGAGGCAATGATGCGCAGGCATTCCGCATAGAATTGGCACCGCTTCACTTCCGTTGCGATCACGCGCTTGCTGCCGACTTCGACGCATTGTTTGATTTCGGAATAAACAAAGCGCAACAAATCCAGCGGCAGCATGGACCGAATGGCCATGCGCATGACCTCCACCAGAAAGCCGAATTCACGCGGGTCGATCCAATTGCGCGTCACCCATTCCTTTGAATTCAGGTGATATTTGTATTCCAACAGCGCACGGCAGTGCGACGCCCATGAACGATAAACCTGCTTCACAATCTGGTAGGGCTCGGTCATGCTGACGTCCGCTTCCTTCAGGACGCGCAGGTTCGGGATGCGCTTCACCAGCAGTGCCGCCAGTTCCTCGCATTCGTAGAGCATGTTGTAGGGCGGGCGATTGCCATCCACGTCGTAGTGATTTGCCTGCACGATGATGTTGTTGATTCCGCGCGCAAGGTTCAGCGAGAGCGGATGGGCGATCATGAAATCAAAAAGGATATGATAGGCGTCCTGAAATTCGCCCATCATGAGGTAGTCGTTCGCCAACTCCAACGCTTCCTTTTCAGATTCGGCGTGCCGCAATTCGCGCAGGTGCTGGAAATGCGCATCGTTGGGCCGCATCGCGTGAATGTCCTTGGAGTAGCGCGTGCGCGCCGGGACGATCACGTCGGAAACGCGCACGCCTCCGCCGGGGCTTGTCGGCGATCCGCCGGTCGGCAGCGGCGTCATCATCGACGGCGTATTGTTCGAAGGCGGCGGCGTGCGATTGGAGCTGATGGGGATTGGCGTCAGGGAAGGAGTGAGCGGTGCTGCTGTGGGAGTGTTTCCTGAGCTTGTTGGCGTGCGGTTGGCGCCCACGGGAATGGGAGTGCGGGAGACCACTGGTGGTGGCGCGATGGGTTTGCCAAGGGCGCTCAGCGGTTGCGGGGGCGTGCGGAGCGGCGTGGGTGGTGCGATGGGAATGGGTGTTCGGGCGGCCAGCGGCGTGGCGCCTCCGGAAATCGGTACGGGCGTCCTTCCGCCGAGTCCCGCCTCCCGTTGCTCGCGCAATTTTTGACGACGATCCAGAATCGCGCGAATCTGTTCGACGCCCGCCAGGGAAAGCAGACGAACGATCTCGCGGAATTCCCGCTGGTCGGGGTGCACATCCTCGCCCACTTCCTCTGGTTGAAGGCCTGACAGGTATAGACTGAAATAGCCGCGCTCGCTTAGGAAGCGGTCATCCGATCTGGTAATGTTCAGGAGTCGAAGGAAATGAACGCAACGCGCCTCCTCCTCTGGCGTAAGGACTTTCGCAGGGCACATGAACCTGCTCCTCTTTTGAAAAAAAGGGCTCGCTCCTTCAGTTGTTGCACCGCGCTGCCTAACCTTCCTGCGCCACATTGTCAATCGTTGCCGGAGAAATTTTAGTCCAATCTCAAAAAATCAGCGAGTTCCTGAGCAAATCCCGTTGTTTCCGGCCCTTCCGCCACGATGATCACGGCCTCTCCCATGGCGATCCCCCCCCTGCGAATCAGCGTCATTATCCCCAACTACAACGGTGGCGACCTGCTGCGCCGGTGCTTGGAGGCGCTCAATCGGGAACGCGACCAGTTGCATGAAATCGTCGTCGTCGATGATGCGTCCACCGATGACAGCGTCGCGCTGGCGTTGCGCATGAACGCGCGAGTCATTCGCCGGGAGAAGAACGGCGGCCCGGCGGCCGCGCGCAACCAGGGCGCTCTGGATTCCACCGGGGAGATCATTTGGTTTCTGGACAGCGACACGGAAATCCGCCACGGCGCAACGCACGTGCTGATGGATCACTTCGTCGCAAACCCCACGTTGGCCGCCGTGATCGGGTCCTACGACGACACACCATCAGCCCCCGCCGCTGCGTCGCAGTTCAAGAATCTTTTCCATCATTATGTGCACCAGCAGGGGCCCGATGTCGTCTCGTCCTTCTGGTCCGGCTGCGGTGCCATGCGCCGCGATGCGTTTGATGCGGTGGGCGGCTTCGATGCGGAATACTGGCGCGAGCCGATGATCGAGGACATTCATCTTGGCTACGAGCTTGGAAAGCGCGGCCTGCAAATCCATATCCTGAAGTCGTTGCAGGTCACGCATCACAAGGCGTGGACGATCAAGTCATTGGTGAAGACGGATATTTTTCATCGCGCGGTTCCCTGGACGGCGTTGCTGCTGCGAAGCAACAAATACCGCAATCGTGAATTGAACCTTGGGAATCATGCGCGCAATTCCGTTATTTGTGTTTATCTGGCAATTGTGTGCTGCCTCGCCGCCATCTGGCACTGGTGGTTTCTGATCGGCGCCGCCGCTTTGCTCGCTGCTGTAATTCCGCTTAACTGGGGATTGCTGTCCTTCTTCAGGAAGAAACGCGGGATCGTTTTCTGGCTTCAATGCATTGCACTGTTGTGGCTATATTACTGGTATTGTGGCGTGGGGCTGATGCTGGGAATCCTGAAGTTTCTGCGGGAAAAATAAGTCCGCTTTGATTGTAAGTTTGCCCGATCACGTTCGAGCCGACATGTTTGGAGCGAATGCCAATCGGGTAGCCTGCCAATAGTTGTTGCTTTGTGTCAGCGGGATGGATTCCAATTCCCTCTGGTTCCAAAAAACGATGATAAACAACGGCCAAAATGGCGACCACGCGACGCGCGTCTTGAAGCGCATGTCCCTCCTCATGCGCGTGTCGGAACTTGTCGTGGGAAATGCGCCACTCGCGGAACAGACGAGGGAAATCGCGCGACTGGTGCGCGAAGCCTTTGGCGTGAAAGCCTGCGGTATGCGCGAAATGCGCCCCGACGGCCTGCACCTGCTCGGCGTATCGGGCTTCGCGGAAGAAGCCCTTCCGAAGATCATGGACCCCCGTGTGGGAATCGCGGCGCACATGATCGCGGATCGCCGTCCCTTCGCGGTTCTCGACGTCCCCAATGATCCAATCACCGCGCCTTATCACAAAAAGAACCCGCGCATAGAATTTCGTGGTTATGCCGGCGCGCCCATGATTGTTCATGACGAGATCGTGGGAATCCTCGGCATCTACACCGAGGAACCCCTGAAGGATTTCGCCGACGAGGACCTGAGCCATCTTCAAGTCGTTGCGAGCCACGTCGGCACGGCCATCCTGAATGCACGCCTGTATCGCGAACTCAGCGACGCCTACGATCGCACGCTGGAAGGCTGGTCAACGGCCCTTGAATATCGCGACCGCGAAACCAAGGGGCACACGATGCGCGTCACGAACCTCACCGTGTGCCTCGCGCGCGCCATGGGATGGAACGAGCATGAGATCGTCCATTTGCGGCGTGGTGCGCTGCTGCATGACATCGGCAAGATGGCAATTCCCGATTCCATTCTGCTGAAGCCGGGCCCCTTGACGGAAGAGGAGAGAGGCCTGATGCGCACCCACACCGAACGCGCGCGCGAAATGCTGCAGCCGATCGAATTTCTGCGCCCCGCGCTGGACATACCGGTCAACCATCACGAGCGCTGGGACGGTTCAGGCTATCCGCGCGGGTTGCGCAAGCACAGCATTCCCCCCGCCGCGCGTCTCTTCGCCGTCGTGGATGTGTGGGATGCCTTGAGCACCGATCGGCCCTATCGCAAGGCGATGCCTGCGGAGGAAGCCCGCGACTACCTGCGCGAAAACTCCGACGTGCTCTTTGAAAAACACGTCGTGGAAAAATTTCTGGAACTTGAGCCGCAGGACGAACAATTGGGCATGGCGGAAAATCCCACGACGGTCGATTAGCGCGCTTTGCGAAATTTTGTAGCCACCCAGAGATTGCGAGGGCGGGACGCCCTCGCCACAAAAAAAGCGTGCCCAAATCTCAACATGGCCACGTCATTCTGAGAAATGCCATAGCGCGCGGCGCATTTCCAAAGCGCGTTTGCCATCAAGCCCCGCTGTCATGGCGTTCCGCCTTCCTTGTTGAACAGGTGTCGTGTAATCCATCCTTCCAGAATCACATCCGGTCCCACTTGGGCAACCGTCGTGTGATGCGCGATCGTCGCCGCACTCACCGATTCCAGCGGCTGCGCGAAGACCACCGGCCCCAAGGGGCGCGTGCCGCCGCCGAAAATCTTCGGCGCGATCCAGCAATGAACGCGATCCACCAGCCCCGCCGCGAGGAAACTTCCCGCCACGGTGCGCCCGCCTTCCACATACAACGACTGCACCTGCTCCGCATGGAGCTTCATCATGAGCGCGTTGAGATCAATTCCGCTGCCCGATTCCCCGCAGCGCCAGACCTCCACGCCGCCTGCGCGCAGCGCGGATTCATTCGCCGCCGAAGCCGCGTCTCCGCACACCACAACGGCCCGCGAACCGTCGCGTGCCTGCGCGAACGCGCTGGTTGCCGACAGCTTCAACTGCGAATCCAGCACAACCCGAAGGGGCTTGAAGGTGGTGCCCTCAACGCGCACGGTAAGACGCGCGTCATCCCGCTGCACCGCCCCGATTCCCGCCAGCACCGC
>JADZDZ010000239.1 GCA_020850785.1 Candidatus Sumerlaeota bacterium
CAACCTTCGGTCCTGACAGCCGCACCGGCATGAAGAGGAGCGCCAGAAGCTCGCGTCCCTCGGTCATGCCCTCGATCTCGGCGAAACTGTACACCGTCCGCTTCCCGACAAAGGCCGCAACCAGTGCAGGATCGCGCGATACGAGAACCTCCTCCACAACACCGACAACTTGAATAGTCGAGGTACCCTGGGACTGGTAGAAAAAGAGCAGGTCTCCTGCGGCTATCCACCCAGTCGTTCGAGTCTCGTGCCGCGTCGCCGACGACCGCGCTTGTGGCGGGCGAGATATCGGGGGGCTCCGGAAGTTGTGGATACTTCGCGAAGTGCAACTCTCGAAGTTGCCTGCGATCTGTGATCGGGTCTCGCGCAAGGTCAGCGCGCGCCGCCGGATGGAGATAGAGCCCGATCCCGGCACGATGACATGCGGCGTGCAACTCCGCCGCATCCGGCGTCATCTGACCGACATCCTCCGCAGACGTCGGCTCCAACGGGATAGCGATGTTGGTGTCGATGAGAAAGCGGAGCTTGGTCATAGCAGAGGAGCCATCAAAGTCGTCCCACTGCCTTCTTCACCGCGTCCTCCGGGCCGGAGTAGAAGCTGCTCTGGAAACGCGCGAACAACTCTGGCGGCACAGTTGCGATGTCTGGAGCGTTGGCCATTGGGATTAGTACCCGCTTCGCTCCAGCATCGAACGCCACCTGCAAGACGTCGGCGAGGTTCGTGACCTTCTGCTGGACTCCACCGATCGTGACGTTTCCGACGAGCGCGAGGGAGTCTTGCACGGCAAGGTTCAGCGCTGAGGAACAGAGCGACACGAACGCCATCAACGTCAGTTGCGCGCTCCCTCCGGTTCCGTGGAGGTCCTGGACGTTGACGTGGTAGTCGGCCTCGACAGTGTGGATCTGGCTGGAGATGTTCTTCGCGTTTGCCTTGAAGAGCCGGAAGGCAATGACCATGGGAGGCTACCCGATGGTTGTCTATACAGCAAAGAACATCGGTTCCGGATCGCTTGACGCGGGAACAGCGGTCTTCTGGGCAGGTGTTGATTCCGGCGTGCTTTGCGTGGAGGAACTGGGAACGAGCGTCGCTGCCAGCACCCCCTTCGCCGGGATTGTGCTCACGGGCGGAGCCGGTGGCGCGATGATCGAGGTTGCACGCAGCGGCGTGATGCAGGTTCCCGCATCGGGCGCGTTTTCCATTGGCGATGAACTGACATGGGATGGGAGCACGATGACCACGGGCGGAACGCCGATCGCCTTCGCGCTGGAGGAGCACAGCGGATCGTCGGACACGCTCATCATGCTGTCCGGACGCTGGTGAAAAGCGGATTGCGGTTCCTGCGCCAGCCAGTAATTCCTCTGGGAATGACACCACGATCCGACAAGGACGCCATCCCGCCGCAGGCGGGATGGCGCGCGCCGCTTCTGGGTGGTGCGCTCGCGGCGTTGCTGTGGGCGCCGATGCTGGCCGTGCCCTTCTACCACGACGACTGGGGCGCCCTGTACCACGCGCGCCAGGAAATCATGCGCGGCGACTTGATCTTCTCAGCCTTTGTAGCCGACGACGACCCCGGACGATTCTGGCGCCCCATCAGCGTGGCGCTTCATTGGCGCGCCATCGCCGGCCTGCTCTATGGAAATGCCTTCTTCGCCCACATCCTCAATTTCACCCTGCTCATCGCGGGCTGCGCCGCCGTCGGAAGGCTGGCCTCGTCCCTCGCGTGGCGACTGCGCGGGACGACGGCGCCGCACGCAGGCTTCCTCGCGGCGTTCTTCTACGGAATGCAGGGCGCGATGTTCCTGCCAGCCGCATGGGTCAGCGGCGCGCAGGAGTTGTATGCGATCCTCTTCTCCGCATTATTCCTGCTGGCTGTCGGTGTCTGGGGGTGGGGCTTCCATTCACGCAACGAAGCAACGCGAAGGCTCTGGATCGCCTCCTGTCCCGTGCTTCTCGCGCTGGCCCTGCTGAGCAAGGAGGGCGCCGCGGTCCTGCCACTGCTTGCCGTCATTCTGTCGTGGCTCCTGAGGCGGAGACCTGCGGGGAAGTGGCTGCCACTCATCTGCGTGATCGTGTATGTCGCCTGGTTCGCGCTGCGTTCCCGTCACGTCGCCCCCCTGCCACAGGATTCACCCTACTCCTACAAGTTTGGGACAAACGTCGTTCGAAACCTCGGCGCACTTGCCGCGTTCTCGCTCAACCTTCCCCGGGAGGCGTTGCAGGTGGCCCACTTTGCCGGCGAGCGATGGTGGCTTGCATGGGGTGGTGCCTGCGTCGCATTCCAAGCCATCGCAGTGGGATTGATGGCCCGATGCGCAAGGCTCGACCGGCGCACCGTCCTCGCGCTTGCGGGATTTTGGCTGGCGGCAATCCTTCCTGTCCTGCCGCTGGCGTGGAACTGCTATCCCTACTATGCACTCCTTGGCCTGATGGCATTGGCCATCGTTGCCGCGATGGGCGGGGCGACACACACCCGGATCATCGCGCTGGTGTCATCGTTGCTCTCGGCGCTCATCCTGATCGGTGGGGAGCTTTTTCTCCCGTATCCCGCGCCCCTCGCGGCGGCGCGGTGGGGCGAGCGGCAATTGGAAAATCTTCGGGCCTCCGAATTTCGCGCGCGAGCGGACAGGTACGCGGTGGAAGTGGATGACCGCTCCTTCGGAGCGATGGGAAACGAGCATGGCATCGCGATGGCGCTTGGCATTCGCGCGGAGCAGGTCGCACGCCCCCAGGACTCCCACGAGGGCTGTGCCTACGTCATCCGCATGCCGCGCGCAGCCGCACGCACCGATGTTGTGATTGAGCGGCGGAACTGATCACTGCACACGCTTGTAGGGCGTGTATTCCCTCCCCGCCTCCATGATGCGCGGCTTCAGGACATAAATCGTGTGTGCGGGCATCGTGACATGCATGAGGCCGGAGGAGACTTCGACCTCGGCGCCGGAAACCTGGTCCATCAACTTTCCATAGTTCATCAATTTCGAATCGCGGGTTCCGATGATGTCCCCCGCCTCGGTGTCCGTGGGATTCGCAAGCACGATGATCGTCTCCGCCACCTTGTCCGTGCGGCGCATGTAGGCGAGCAGCCTCTCCGACGGCAGCAGTCGAAAATCCCCCACGCGGAGCGCGCGGTTGTCCGCACGGATCCTGAGCAGGCTTCTTGTCCAGGCGTATTCGCTGTTCGCGTCGTTCGCCAGGTCCCAGCGCATGGGCGCGCGCATTTCCGGATCACCGCCGCCCGTCATGCCAAGCTCCGTCCCGTAGTACAGGTTCGGGGAACCGGGAATTGTGAACTGGATCACCTGGGCCATGTGTCGGCGGCGCTGGTCCGGCAATTCCGTTGCAAGGCGCCGGGTGTCGTGGTTGTCGAGCACGATCCACGAGCGCATGATCGGCTCGATGCCCGCGTCGGCGATCATCTGGTCAAGCAGGCGCCCCGCGTGCACGCCGCTCATCTGCCCGTTCACAACATCGAGGATGATCTGCCGTGCGTGAAAATTCATCACCGCGTCAACGGACGGCGACCACTCCTCAGGGTAGTTCCAGATTTCACCAACCACGAGGGAGCCGGGCTTTGCCGCGTGCGCCGATTCCGTGAGGGCGTGAAGCACGTCAAAGCCAATGTCAAAGGCAACGTCCAGGCGCCAGCCATCGACGCCATCACGCAGGTAGCCCTGCACGACGGAATCCTTGTCGCGGAACAGCCGCTTCTGCACGACGTCGCTCTCCAGGTTCACTTCCGGCAGGTTGTCGATGTCCACCCACGCGCGGTATCCGAGCTTGTACTGCGGGCCGATGTAATACCAGGCACGCAATGGACTCTTCTCGTCCTTCAGGGCCTCCTGGAACATGGGCGACGTGCGACCCATATGGTTGAACACACCGTCCAGCACCAGCTTCATGCCCTGCGCGTGAAGCGCCTGCGCCAGTGCCTTCACGTCCTCCCGTGTCCCGTATTCCGGCGACACGGCGAAGTAGTCCTGCGAATCGTATTTGTGGTTCGTGTACGCCAGTTGGATGGGATTCAGGTACAACACGTCCACGCCAAGGTCGTGTATATACGGGAGCCTCGTGCGCAGGCTTTGCAGGTCACCACCCCAGAAATCGATCTCGTGGCTCCAGACCTTTGCATCGTCCAGGTAGGTGCCCTGCTTCGGTGTCTCGTCCCATTCACGAAGCTTCTTGGGTGGCGGGTAGAGGTCGCGCTTTGCCTCCCGGTTTTCCGGCGGCGCAAAGCGGTCCACGATCACCTGGTACACCACGGATCCGATACGCCAGTCCGCCTCCCGTGCGGCGTAGACCGATGCGCGCTGCTTGTCGTAGTCATTGGCCCACGCGGGGTCGCCGCCGGGCGGTTGCGCCGGGACGAGCGACGATGCGCCCATCATCAGGAACGTGATGAGGGCGGCCGGCTTCATCCTAGCGAATCTTCTGGAGTTCGGCGGCGTCGGGATTCATCAGCATGATGCTGATCGATGCCACATAGAAAACCATCCCGGTGATCAGGATCACGCTGGCAAGCGCGAAGGCACGGCTCTTTCGTTCGCGGCGTCGAAGCGCCGTCACGAGCCAGTCCCGCTCCTCCAGGTGCATGTAGCTGGACATCCACTTGATCGGCATCACCCAAAGCAGCGCAATCGCCGCCCCAAGGAGCACGAGCGAAAGCCCCGCAACGATCAGGATCTGGGCCGTCTTGTCCGTGTCCGCGATGAGGCGCCCGGAAAATCCCGTGACGGTGATGACAACCCCCGCCAGTTGGATCAGCGACTGTGCGCGCTGATGCACGATGCCATGCTGAGTTTCCACCATCGTGTAGATTCTTTGTATGCTGTTTCCCTCCCCGCCAAAATGCTTGTAGAGCGAATCGATCTCGTTCTGCTCTGCCGGCGTGGGTGGTTGTACGGGAAGTGATGGGAAGCTCATGATGAGTTGACGGCGCGATGAACCTGTCAGATAAGTCCACAGTGAGGGGATGAGCGGGGACAGGCAAAGGGGAATTAATGCGCGCAACGAGCATTGCGGCCATGGTGACAATCCTTGCGGGAGGACTTTTCCCGGTCCTAGCATTGGGCGTCCCACCGTCCGCGCACGAATTGCTGCGTCGTGCCCACGGAGACGCCCCCCTGCCAATGGGTTTGTACCGCAACGCCGGCGGCTCTGCGCAACGCGGTCCATCGGGAACGATCTTCGACCATGGTGATTTTCAGGACCAGGGTTCCCATTGGAGCGCCGTTGGCAGCCCTGAAATTCGTTCCGAGGGGGCAAACTTCCACGCGCACGTCTCCCGCGTGAATTACTACTACTCCCCCTATCCCAACCTGCTTCCCTTTGTCGTGCCGGCATGGCAGACCATCTCCGTCGGAGGGCGCGCACGGGGCGAATCGGGGTTGGAGCAACCGAGGCTCTATTTCGAACTCGTCAACCCCGACAGCGGCGAGCGGCGTTTTCGCGCGATCGACCGCGCCGGCGCGGCGCCCAACGAATGGGCCCCCATTTATGGATCCTTCACGCGCCTGCCCAACGAGCAAAGCGTCCTCTTCCTGATCGGATCACGCGCGGATGCCACATGGGTTGATTTCGACGACCTGTTCATGGTGACGGAGAAGGTTGACAACGGCGCGTTCGAACTGGATGACGGGGAATTTGTTTTCCCGCGTCGCTGGCAGCTTGACGGGGGCGCCGCCCTGACGACAAGCGGTGCGCTGGAGGGAACGACGTCCGTTTCACTTCCCCCCGGCGCAGGCATCTCGCGCCTTGTGGCGCACTCATCCTTCGCTGTCGAATACTTCCTTGTCGCACGCGCGGATTCGGTGGTGACGATGAAGACAACGGTGCTCGATTCCGGCGGTGGGGAGTTGGCAACCCAGGAGGACATCACAATCCCCGGCGGCGGTTTCGTATCCACCGCGCCCCATCCTTCCGTGGAAGGGGGCGAGATGGCGCGCGTCACGATCGCCAACACGGGCACAACCCCCGCGCTTGTTGATGATGTGTCGCGCGGTTGGGTGTGTGCGTGGCCAAAAGTCTTCGAGCCGGGCGCCGATTCCGAAAACCCCACCATCCATCTTGCCGCGGCGTGGCCCGGAGAGCTTGACACCGCGCAGCTCACCATTCGCACCACAGGCGGGACACTGGTCGACACGGTGGCGTTGCAACGCGACGACACGACCGTGTGGGC
Organism: Candidatus Sumerlaeota bacterium; assembly: GCA_020850785.1. Taxonomy (GTDB): domain Bacteria; phylum Sumerlaeota; class Sumerlaeia; order SLMS01; family SLMS01; genus JADZDZ01. The sequence goes on from JADZDZ010000239.1 coordinate 6,177, forward strand.
GGATTACGATGGCGGAAACATCCCTGCGGGCACCTATCGCGCGCGCTTCGACCTGACGGGGGCGAACGGCGCCGCCTGCACGGTGGAATCCACCTTCGAATTGAAGCGCGGCGCTCCGCTGCCGGCGCGGCTCGCGAATTTTGAGCAAACGGATTTTCAACGGGTCGCATGGATTTGGTTGTATCATCCCGTGACAAGCCCCGATGGCGCGACGCTGGAAGAGACGCGCGCAAAACTGGAACTCGCCCGTGACGACGGCTTCAACCTGCTTTGGTTCAGCGTGCGCCCCGCGCAGTATGCGCTGGTCAAGCAGGCCGCCGATGAAGTCTCCCTCCCCTACTTCATCGCGCCGAGCGACCTGGGTGGATTGGTGGACACGCCGATGGGCAATGCCACCTTTGACCCGCATGGAATCATCGACGCCTTCTCCAGCATCCAGATTTTCGCAGGCGATCCCCTATGCAGGGGAATTTACCTGCGTGATGAACCCAACGTGAGCGGACCGCACACCGTGCGCCGCCTGGCCGACGTGGGGCGCCTGATGGAGCGCGACGGGATTTTTCCGCCAATGGTGACCTTCCTGTCATCAGGGGCGCCGCTGAACGGATCGGATTTTCCCTTCCTGTGCACCTACTACTATCCCTTTTCCGCAGAGGCGAAGCTTCCGGAAACGGCACTGCAACAGACCATCGCCGGTGTTGAATCAAATGTTGCCGATGCCATCTCGCAGGGCCGCAACTACTGGTTGGGAACGCAGGGCTACGCCCTTCAGGACTTCGTTCCCGTGATGCGCGAAAGCGAATGCCGCGCGCAACTTGCCATCGGCCTCGCGCTCGGCATGAAGGGTTATTTCACCTTCATGTACAATTCGCTCGATTCCATCGCGGGACTGCGAACACCAACCTACGAGGCGACGGAGCGACTCGCCGCCTACAGCGATTTCAACCTCCGAACCCAGGCGCTCAACGACCTCCTGATGGCGCTTCCCGCGTCGCGCACCGCCCCGCCGCAGTCGAACCTGCTGGCACGCGTCGCGCAGGCAAACTCCGGAAATTACTACGCCTTTGTCGTGAACACAAATCCCGATGCGGAGCTCTCCTTCACTGTCACGACGAATGCATCAACAACCATGACGAACGTGGAAACGAGCGCGGAGACGACCGCGGGCACCATCCACGCGACATCCCTCACCGCTGGCGAATGGGCAATCTTCACGTTCTCCGGCGGAGCACAGCCAACGTCCTTCACCGGCACGCTGGCGCCGCACGAGTTCGAAAGCACCGTCTCGCCACAGGTTGTCGGAACCATCACGACACTGCCTCCCATGGTGACGACCCTCGGCCTCAAGCCCGATGGCCGGAAGCTGGCCGCCACACGTTCCGATGCGCAGGACCTTCTCTCGATCGACGACAACGATTTTGGCACGTCGCTGGTCATGCACGGCTTCACCACGCAGGACGGTGCGTCACGTTTTCTGGACGCGCAGCGCTACGTCTTCGGCAGCAGGGCATTCGGTCCGCGCATCAACATCGATGGTCCCACGGAGCAGTCCCTTCATGCACGACTTCGCCACACCGGCGGCGGCGTGGATGCGGTCGTGGATGGATCGCGGCTGTGGCTTGCCCAATCGTACTGGGGCGTGGAAGTGCTAACGATGACGGACGGCACGAACGCCACGTCGCTGTCACACGTCTTCGCGCCCAACGACGATTTCCGGAGCATCCGCGGACCCTTCGGCGACGGCAGCGTGATCGCCGTGGAATCCGCAGGCGGCGTTTACCGGCTTTTCCACGATGGCTCACAAATCGACGGGGGAACAACCGATCCCGTGGCGCAGTATTATGTTCCGTCGCTCGCGAACGGCCGCCTCGCGGTGGGGAACCTTGATCGAAAGTTCACCGTCTACAACCTCGACCCCAACGGCCATGTCACCGCAAAGTATCGCATCGACGACCCGGACCTGGTGCAGGCGGAGGGAACTGCGTGGCTGGATTCGGAGGTCCTTGCCGTTGCCGATGCCCGCCTCGGCGTGCGATTTTATCGTGTAAAGCAGAACGGTGACTGGACGCCGCTGGGCCTGTGGATGCCCACGCAGCGGCCCTTCCACATCAAGGCGATCGACGCCGTGCCCAATGGCCGAATCGCCGTCAGCCTGCTGCCGCCTGCCGTTGTCCTGGCGGATGTCACGGACGTCCTGAACCTCGTGGAAGCAGGCGCCTGGATGCTGAAATAGGGCACGGCCGGGTGCCCTCTGGCGTTTCAATCGCCGGGAACCTTGATTTTTTCCCGTGCATTGGTGGCCGCCGTCCGATCATACTTCGGCGGCAGCGATGACCTCCGACGCCATCACTCCTCCCGAAGAAGAAAACACACACCCAAGGGCCGCGTGGAAAAGCCCCGATTTCGCGCTGTTCCAATGGTCGCGCATTTTTTCGATCGTCGCATCACAGGCGAGCATCGTTGCCATCGGCGCGCAGGTTTGGAATCTCACAAAGAACCCGCTCGATCTGGGATACATCGGCCTGGCGCTCTTCCTGCCGATGTTCGGCCTCGCGCCCCTGACGGGATTGGTTGCGGATCGCTACGACCGCCGCAACATCGTGCGAATCTGCCAGTTCGGCATCTTCATCAGTTCCTCGCTGCTGGCACTGCTCGCCATGGTCAACGTGGCATCCCCCTGGCCGATTTTCGCCGTGCTGCTGCTACAGGGAACGGCGCGCGCGTTCTGGGGCCCTGCGTCGCAGGGCCTGATCCCGCTGCTCGTTCCGCGCAAGGACCTGCAAAATGCCGTCGTGTGGAACTCCATCATCTTTCAGTTCGGGACCATCGCCGGGCCTGGCATCGGCGGCCTGATGCTGATGCTGTCCTCGTTCAGCGGTGACTGGAGCCTCACGGCCCATCATCTCGGAAATGTCTCAGGGCATGACATCGTGGTCCACCTCCCCTCCCTCGTCGGCGTGGAGCGGCCGCAGGTTGTTTACATCCTGTCCGCGCTGATGATGACCGGCGCGATGTATTGCATGCGGCGCATGCGCATCCGCCCCGGTCGACTTGAGAAGGAGGCGGTCAGTTGGGAAACCATCGTGGCCGGCGTGAAGTATATCGTGAACCGCAGGATCGTGCTCGGCGCGATGACGCTGGACCTGTTCGCGGTGCTGCTGGCGGGCGCCACGGCGCTGCTCCCCGCATTTGCCATCGACATCCTTGACGTCGGCAGCGGCGGCCTTGGCGTCCTGCGCGCGTGCATGGGCGCCGGCGCTGCTGTCACCGCGCTTGCGCTCACCTACGCGCCACCCTTCAGGAACCCCGGCAAGCTGATGTTCCTGTGCGTGGCGGGATTCGGCATTTCAACGGTGGCGTTCGGTTTGTCCAAATCGTTCTGGGCGTCGGTGCTCGCCCTGCTCCTGATGGGGATTTTCGACATGGTCAGCGTCGTGATCCGGCAGACCCTTGTGCAAACCCTCACGCCCAAGGCAATGCTCGGCCGCGTGAATGCCGTGAACCTGATCTTTGTTGGCGCATCGAACGAACTGGGTGAGTTTGAATCCGGCATCACCGCGCACTGGTTCGGCATCACAAATTCCGTCATTATCGGCGGCATTGGCAGCATCATCATCACCTTCATTTGGGCGTGGCTGTTTCCGGCGCTGCGCAACTACACCGGCAGGGAACCCCTTGCTGATGACGGCGAGCCAACCGAAAGGCAGAAGGCCATCGACGCCGCGGAGCAAAAACTGCCGACTGCGGCAGGCTGAGCTAGGCGATCACCTTCGCGAGGAATGCGGGGTCCACGTTCCCGCCACTGATGACGACGCCAACGCGCCGGTTTCCCCCGTCGTGCGCGGCACGCGCCAACGCCGCAGCCACGGCCAGCGCACCCGTTGGCTCGATCACGATCTTCAGGTGTTGCAACACGAGCCGCATCGCGTCCATCAACTGATCGTCATTCACCGTCACGATCTCCTTCACGCGCTGGCGAATGATCGGAAACGTCAAGTTCCCAAGGCACTTCGTCCGCGCGCCATCGGCAATCGTCGTGGGATGATCGCTGACCTGCAACGTCCCTGAACGCAGCGAGCGCGCCGCATCATCAGCCCCCTCCGGTTCCACGCCGATCACCCGGCATTGTGGCGCCAATGCGTGTGCCGCGATTGCACAGCCGGAGATCAGGCCACCACCGCCGACGGGCACATACAGCACATCCAACGGGCCGTGGGAGCGGAGCAACTCCATCGCAACGGTGCCCTGGCCCGCGATCACGTGGGGATGATCGAACGGCGGAATCAACGTCATTCCGCGCTCACCTTCAAGGCGGGCGGCGATTTGCTCCCGTGCTTCGCGTTCCGGGTCGTACAGGATCACCTCCGCGCCGAATTCCCGCGTGTTGTCGATCTTCAACCGCGGTGCGGTGGCCGGCATGATCACGACCGTCGCAATGCCGAGCGCCTTGCCGCAGCACGCAATCGCCTGCCCGTGGTTGCCGGAGGAAAATGTCAGCACGCCCCGTTGCTTCTGCTCGTCCGTCAGGCGGCTCATCGCGTTGAAGGCGCCGCGAAACTTGAACGCCCCAACGTGCTGGAGGTTCTCGCACTTGAAGAACAGGTTCGCGCCCCCGATGGCGTCCAGGCGCTGCGAGTGCAGCACCGGCGTATGAATGACGGGCGCATCCGCCAGCCTCCGCCCGGCGGCGACGACGTCGTCAAAGCCTACTGCCAGCAACTCGCTCACTCGGATTTCCGGGACTTTTTCTTGGATGCCTTCGGCGTCTTCGTCGGCGTGATCTTCACGAATTCCTTCAACTCCTGCTCCACGAGGACCTTCGGTGTCAGGCCGATGTGCACGTATCGGATCACGTTGTTCTTGTCGATGATCACCATCTGCGGAAGCGGCCCGATCTTGTAGGGGGCCATCGTTTCACCGGATTCATCCAGTGCCACGAGGAACTGCCGGCGCTGCTTGGAAATGTACTCGCGGACCGTGTCTTCGTTTTCCTTCAGGTTGATTGTGTAGAACGCCACGCCACTGTCCTGAAGGGAGTCGGTCAGTTCCGTCATCGACGGCAGCATGAGGTTGCAGCGACGTTCCGTGGACGCCCAGAACATCAGCACGATCGCCTGCTTGTGCTCCAGCTTCGAAAGCCGGAACTTGTCGCCGCTCAGCGTCGGGAGGATGATATCGGGCGCCAATTCCCCCTTCAGCTTGTAGGCTGGCAGGTCATCCGTTGTGCCACCCCGCTTCATCAGGTCCGCAACCGAATCCACCTTCCGCGACTCGGCGATCGGCGTGAACCGGAACAACTCCTCCGCAATGTCGGGGCGCACATCCCAGCGATTGCAGCCGAGCAACACCCTGACGACCTTGTTTTCAAAGCGGTATTCGCGCAGCAGCGGTTCCTCGCCTGACTGGATCGCAAACTCACCCGTGCCGTCCGCCTGTTCGAAGGAAATGATCCTGCAATTCGCCCCCTTCACATCGCGTTCGCCGGATATGCGGGCCGCCGTGATGTTCTGCGTCAGCGCCTCGTAGCCGCGCGATGTCAGCAGCCTCGGGATGATCGTCGTGTTCGCGAAATCATCATTGGCCAGCACCAACTCCATGCTGACGGGTGCCGGTCTTTCGTCCCATGCTGCGTAGGACTCCGAATAGCGGTACATCGACCTGCCATCGCTGATAAGCGCGTCGCGCAGCACGCCCTCGGAGCGGAGCTGGCGCGCGTACAGGTTGGGCCTTCGCGCGGCGATCTGAACCTGGCTGTAGGTGCGCGGCGTTTTTGCGTTCTCCTCCAGCGCGCGCACGTCCACATCCATGGCGACGTACACTCCTTCCGCCTTGAAAAGGAAATCAGCCGTCTCCTGAAGCAGTTGCTGCGCATCGGGTTCGATCTGGGCACGTGCCACCTGCGTGCCCAGGAAGACCAGAAAAATCGCCAACCAATGAATCCGTTTGAAAAAAACCATGTATGCCAACCGTCCCTAACAAGCCATCAGGAATGACGCGATGCAGAATGAGATGGCCAAGGGACTGCAACAACGAATCCGGGGTTTGACAAATTTTCGGAAGGGCCATCGCCTCCCCCTGCGCACCTGAATTCAAGTCCCCGCCTTGATGCACCGCGACAACAATCCACGTTGTGGCATTGCAACGTTCGCAGGGATGCCACATGCGCTGAATCCAATCGGCAAGCCGGAACAGCCTGCCTAATCGTCACAAACTCAAGGTTGTACAAAACAACGTTCCCGTGCCTCCGAAACCGGCTCCCAAATTGCACAGGAATGGTTTCATAAATTCGCCTCAGAGGGGCAGGGCGGAGATTGGTTTCTGGCGATTAGGAGTGGAGGGAGGAGTTTTGGGGGGAATGCTGCTGTTGGTATATGGATGCCTCAGGAGGGAATCCGATACCGGCAACGCAGGTTCCGCTATCACGGGTGGTGTGCTTCCGGGCAAGGGGACTGGAATCGCGCCACCCGTGATCTGTTTTTGGTGGTTACGACTTCTTCAGTTTCGCGAGTTCCTCGTACAGCTCGCGCTCCTTCGCGCTGAGCGTTGCGGGAACGCAAATCATCACCTGCACCAGCAGATCCCCTTGTGATCCGTCCCCCTTCGGCAGGCCCTGCCCCCGAATGCGAAGCCGCTTGCCGGAACTTGTCCCGGCAGGGATCGTCATGTTCACGGAACCGCCGGGCGTTGTGACGGAAACCTTTCCGCCCAGCGCCGCCTCCGCCGGGGTGACGCGCGCATCCACGATCACGTTCTGCCCCTCGATGCGGAACTGGCCGTCCGAGGCGTAGCGCACCTTCAGCAGCAGGTCGCCGCCGTCCTCACCCTCACCCGCGAGGCGGATCTTCTTCCCCTCGGCAATCCCCTTCGGCACGCGCACGTCATAGTTCCGCACGCCGCGGCCCGGCAAATTCAGGCCGATGGAGATTTGGCCGCCGGACAACACCGTCGAGATCGGAATATCAACCGTCGCCTCGGTGGCCTGTGGCGCGGACTCCGTTTCAAATCCTGCGAAGGGGTTGCCTCCGCCGCCGAAGCCGCTGAATCCGCCTGCGCCGCCGGGCGCCCCGCGAAACTCATAGCGCACGTTGCCCCCGCCGGGGCCACCGCGCCCCGCACCGCCGAACATCGCGTCGAAAAAGTCACTGAAGCCGCCGAAATTGAAACCACCTGCGCTGCGGCCCGCACCGGCGCCGGGGAAG
>JADZDZ010000240.1 GCA_020850785.1 Candidatus Sumerlaeota bacterium
ATAATCCGCGCGCATCAGCCCCGCATTGTCTATACACCGCTGCATGGTGTCGGTGGAACGATGGCCCCGCGCGCATTGAAGATGTGGGGTTTCGACGATGTGCTGCCGGAGCCGGAACAGATGCAGCCGAATGGTGATTTCCCCACGGCGGCGTCTCCCAATCCGGAGGAAGGGGCGGCGCTGGATCGCGCGATCCAGTTGGCGAAGCGCGAGAACGCGGAACTGGTGCTGGCGACGGACCCCGATGCGGACCGACTCGGCATTGCCGTGAACAATCGTGGCAACTTTGAGCTGATGACGGGCAATCAGGTGTCGGCGCTGCTGGGTGATTTCATTCTTCGCAACCAGCAGAAGCGGACGCCGGGCGTGAAGCTGGGGATGGCGACGACGGTCGTCACGTCGCCGCTGGTGAAGAAGGTGGCGGATGGCCTGAACGCGGAATGCCCGCTGGTGCTGACGGGTTTCAAGTGGATCGCAAACGTGATTCGCCAGTGGCTGGCGCAGCCCGGTTCGCCGCGCTTTGTGTATGGCACGGAGGAAAGCTACGGCTACCTGATCGGCAACCATGCGCGCGACAAGGACGGCATCGTTGCCGCCTGCGCGGTGGCGGAAATGGCGGCCCACGCGAAGGCGGCGGGGCGAAACCTGATCGATGAATTGCATGAGTTGTTCAAGAAGTACGGGGTGCATTTTGAGTGGACCAAGTCGGTGACGCTGCCGGGGATTTCCGGTGCGCAACGGATTCAGGAAATTCTGAACACGATTCGCAGGAACCCGCCGCAGCAGATCGCCGGGCGCGATGTGGTGAAGTTCACGCGTCTGGACACGGGTGAAGTTTTCATCAACGGGAAGAAGGCTGCGTCGGTTGATCTTCCACCCAGCGATGTTTTCCTTTTCGACCTGAAGGATGGAAGCCGCGCGATCGTGCGGCCGTCGGGCACGGAACCGAAGATCAAGTTCTACTTCTTCCTGTGCGACGCGCGTTCGGGGATGTCCTCCGACGACGTGAAGAAATCCTACAGGCAGTTGGAGGAAATTTCGCGCGATTTTGAGAAGCAATTTCTGACACTCATTGGACTATAGAAAAACATGTCACGCCCGGTTCCCCACAGTGGCTTCCTGACGGAGCTGTCGCGCAAGCTGCGCGCAACGACTCTTGATTCATTCGGCACGCCGATGCTGCTCGCGGCAAATCCGGTGGGAAAGGTTGCGATCCTGAACGATGTCGGGGAGCCTGACCTCCACCTGTATGACCGAAAACTGGCACGGCTGACGGGGAAACTGGCGCTGCCTCCGCGGTGGCGAAAGCCGGCGGATTACCGCCATTTTGCATTCAGCGATGACGGACTTTACGCGGCGGCGTACTATCCATCGGACAAGTCCTTCGCGGTCTGGAGCGTCGAAAACGGCGCGCTGGTGAACCAGATCCAAGGCGATGGTGTGTTCGTCGGTCGCACGACTTTCCTTCCGGGAAATCAGGTGGTGGTGTGCGACGGCCCCTGGGTGAGCACGTATCAAGTGGGGGGCGCGCTTCTTTCGCGGGTAAAGCTTCCTGCGGAAATTCACTCCGCGATCATCTACAGCGCGTCCGGGGTTCAGGGCGCATTTATTCTTGTCGGTGCATTCAAGATCGAGAATCGCGGGCACCAACTGCGCAGCTACGTCATGCAGGGAGGCAAGATCGCCAGCACCGACGAGGGGCCCTATCGCGCCGGCGTGATTCAGCGCGGTGACAAAAAAACCGTGAAATTCCACGAAATCTTTCCTGTCCCCGGCTCCACGCGACGTATCCTGGTTCTCAGCGAGGAGGATCGCACGGAAAAAGAATCGGCCGACTATCATTCGCTGGAAGAGGATGAATACGACACGTACCTGCTGGCGATTGACCCCTCCACCGGACGCTTCTTCCCGGAGGAGTTGTACCTTGCGGGACGCTTTTGTCTGGAAATGGCGGGGCGGGAAATACACCTGCTGGATGAGCGCGGGTGCCGTCGCCGCCTTCATCCGTTTCCGCTGCGTGTGGAAGTGATTGACTGGCGGATTGCCGAATAAAATCGTCGCTTCGCGCGGAGGCGCCGAATTCCCGTGAGCACAGAAGCGAATCGTTGGGGGCGCGGGGAGTTGATTGTTCCCGCGCTGCTGCTGGTCGCTGCGGCCATCATGCGATTCGCGTGGCTTGGTGAAATTCCCAACGGATTGTTTCGCGATGAGTGGGAGAAGGGCTACACGGCCTACGAGTTGTGGCACACGGGACGCCATGCCGTTCCCGGCGCGCAGGGCCTTGCGATCTCGCGCTTCCTCCCGGTTTTCATCGAGGTCTATGAGGGCCATGACCGCACGTCGGCGATCTACCAGTATGCGACGGCGCCGGTTGTCGGGCTGTTTGGGCTGAGCGCATTCACGACGCGCTTCGCCGCGGCGCTTTCGGGGTGGCTCACCTGCGTGTTCGTGTGGTTGCTGGCGCGGCGTGCGATGTCGTGGCAGGCGGGACTCGCTGCGCTGGCGAGCGCGTCCTTCCACATCACGGGAGTTCTGTTCTCGCGATGGGCGCAGCAGGGATCGATGGCGATCCTGTTTGCGACGCTGGGTGTCTGGCTGCTGTTCGAAGCCATCAGGGAGCAGTGCGCGAATCGCCGCGCGGTGGCGATGCTCGCGGCGCTCGCGCTGGGAACTGCCGCATACTCCTACGATCCCGCACGCCTTGTGGTGCCGCTGATCGCGGTCGCGTTTGCGGTGGTGTTCGCCAGAGAAATCAAGCCGCATCGCGGTGCATTCATTCCAGCGGCGCTTCTCTTTGTGGTGATCGCTTCCGCGCTGATTGTCTATACAGCGACGACGGGGAGCGCACGCCTGTCGCGCGTGTCGGTGGGATTCCAGCCGCTGCAGATCGCGAAGAATTACTTCACCCATTTCAGCCCGGATTTTTTCGCTCACAGTGGCGATCGCAACCTGCGCCACGGAGGATTGGGGCGCTTTGGCTTCGCGGGATGGGGGACCAGCCTCATGGTGCTGGCCTCGGTGATTGTTCTGCTCAGGCGCCTGATGGCAAGGCAGCCGGGAGGGCGTCGCGTCGGGCTGTTTCTGCTCGCATGGCTGGCGGCGGCCCCTGCGGCGGCGGCACTAACGAACGAAGGGGTCCCTCATGCGCTGCGAGCCTGCCTCATGATCCCCGCGACGGCGTTGCTGGTGGGATACGCCGCCGATGCCTTCGGGGCACTGCGGGGAATGCGGTTTTCGGCTGCTGTGGTGATTGTGATCACGGCGATTGATGCAACGACTTGCGGGCTGGCGTTGATGCAGCGGAAGGAGCAGTGCTCGGCGGAATGGAGCACGGGGCTGATCGAGGAAATCAGGGAGGACGTGCGTCAGGGGAAGAAGGTGTTCCTGTCGGCGCAAATTCCCTATGCAAATTACGCGGCACTTTTCGCGGAACAAACGGATCCGCGCAAATATCATGAGGAAAATTCGGGGGCGTTGAAAACCAAGCTGGTGCTGGAGGTGCCATCCCTTGCCGAGGAGGGGGTCCAGATCGTGCCGGCACCTCCCTTTGATAGCCTAAGTTCCCACATGGCAATGGAGCGAAACGGGAAGCAGGTGCTCCTGCGCCGCCCCGGACGGCCCGATGAATCCCTTCCCTCCCCCCGGTAGGTGGGCAAGGGGGCGAATCCTCCCCTTTTCGGTCTGAGTTTGCGCTATTTACCAGTTGCGGGTGATGATAAGAATTGGGAAGGTTTACGGGAATTCTTAGTAGGCATCCGGTGCGAGTGGCGTTTCGCGCTCAGAGCAATGGCTGGAATCGGCGTAAGGCGATTTTCGGCCGGACGGTGTCATAAAAGGGGTGTATGTGCTTCAGGGTCTGACGTTGTCCGTTAAGCCTGACATCGAAAGCATGGGTCTGTGGCTGCAAAGCTGGCCCGGTGGGTTATTGGCTGCCGCCACCCCAGGACAGCCGGAGAAGATATCGCCCATTGTCGTTTTCATGTCTGATCCCGTTGTTGTAGTTTTGATGTTCATCATTCTCGTGGGGTTGCTGGTGCTGCTGGCGATTCAGCGTGGATACTATCATCGTCTGACACAAACGCCTTCGACGATTGTCAGGACTCTTTCAGACATCGCCGGAACTTCTCCCCCTCCAGCAAAGCCAAAACCAAAAGTAAAAGAGCCGGACGTGGTGGAGCTTGCTCCACGAACGCCAACGCCGACGCGAAGCAACGAGCGCCCGCGTTCGGGAGCATCCGACACGATCGACATGCCGCCGCGCGCGGTTGCACCGCCGCCGCAAGCGCCCATGGCCCCGCAGCACACGCCGAAGGAAATCAAGGAAATCGAGAAAACCGATCTGAGGCGCGCGGCTTTGCTGTGGCAAAAAATTTCCTGCTGGGAGCAAGCGGCAGATTGCTTCTTCAAGCTTGGGGATCCGACGCGCAGCGCGATGATCTGGTTGTCGCTGGATCAGAGCGAGAAGGCGCTTCCAATGCTTCGCGATGCACTGAAGCAGGACGCGGGCGACGAGAATGTGCGGTTGCGCCTTGTGGAAACGCTTCTGGACCTGGGCCGTGATGACGAGGCGCACCAGTTGATCGATGCGTACCACGGCAAGAACGGCGACGGGACTTCGCCCGAATCAGCCAAGTATCTTGAAGCACTGGGTCGGAGCTACGAAGCAAAGCACGATCACGACAAGGCGATCGCCTACTACCAGCGGGCGATTGGCAAGGGAGACGGTTCAAGCGCGGAATTGCCAAACCGGATTCAGTTGCTGGAGCGGATGAAGAAGCTGACCAGCGAGCCGGCAGCCGCCCGCGAGTCCACCTCTGCGTCGCAGCAACTTCTGGACAAGTACGTCCGGGAATCGAACGTCACGAAGAAGGCGGATGCGTCTGCGGAAATCACCGGCACTGCGCCGCAGTTGACCGGCAATGAAATCATCGTTGGGCATCTGGCGACCGGGTTCCAGTATTTTGAGCCGCCCCATTCCATCCGGTCCGTATATACGCTGTCGCGCCGCTTTGAACTGGACAAGTTGCTGGGGGAATCGGAGCGCGGGATGGTGTATCTTGCAGTTGATACGCTGCTTGATTTTCAGGTGGCGCTGCGGATTTACCGGATGCCCGACAATTTTGGGAAGCTGGAAATCCTGAAGGAGCGCCTTCGTGCGATTTCCCACCTGAATCATCCCAACCTCGCCAAAATCACCTTTGTGGATCGCGAGGGGCCGATCATTCGCGTGGCCACGGAGTACCTGCCGGGCGGCAACCTGCGCGAGTTCCTGACGAAGCTGGGCGGCGTTGGGTTGCCGCTGATTATTCGCATGTCGATGCATCTGGCTTCGGCGCTGCACACGGCGCACCTGAGGGGCATCCCCCACGGGGACCTGCGACCGGAGAACCTGATCATCGGCCCCGACCAGCGGATCAAGCTGCTCGATTTTGCCATTAGCCCGCTTCCCGTGGCGACGTTCGATCTGGGAAGCTTGAACGTGACTGAGAATTCCGAGACGCCACGCCCCTTCGATTTTGCGGCGCACAATGAGGGGGTGCAGAGCGACCTGATGCAGTTTGCCGACATTGTTGATTTCATGCTGCAGCATGCGCGGCGCACCGTGGACCCTGTTGCAAGTGGCGTGAATGACACCACGACAGAGTTGGCTGAACTGGTGACGAAGGCGCGAAGCGGTGGCTATACGACAGTGTTGAAGCTGTGGCAGACATTGGAACAGATTTTCGACCGGACACTGCCATCCCAGAGCGGCAGTGGTGAAAAACCGCGCGGCTGACGAGGAGCGCTTGCGATGTTCCGCGGTCTTGAAATTTCACAAGTCCGCCTCATTCTGGCGCTGATCGGCGTCTTCTTCGCGGGGATCATGGTGGAGCGCACGCGACTTGCGGCGTCAGCGCCCATGGGCGCCAGCGCACCGGCCCTGCAGGGAAATGTGGTGCGCCATGCACGCGGGGAGTTGGTGGACTCCGCGCAGCAGCTTCCGGCGCCCGCCCCAATCATTGCCGACTCCCCCACAGCTGAGGCGGCGACGGCGATTGCGGTTCCCGCCGGGGCGGTTGATGTAGCGCCAATGACAGTGACGCCAACCGAGGCAGCGGAACGCCCGGCATCGATTCCCAAGGTTGCGCCCACGCATCCGGTGAATGTGAATCGCGCATCGCACGAGGAGTTGGAAACGTTGTCCCTGGTTGGTGAAAAGCTGGCGCTTCGCATCCTGAACGAGAGGTCCGCACGCGGCCCCTTTCGCTCTGCGGAGGACTTGTCAAATCGGGTGAAGGGAATTGGTCCAAAGATCATTGAGCAAAATCGGACAAGACTACGGTTTGAGTGAGCGACCTTTTCACGCTCCGCAGTTCTTCCTGTATAGACATCTATGCGGGATTCTGGCGGCCTTCGCGATGCTGCTGCTGCCGGGCATGGCGCTGCCGCAGGCGGAAAACCTGAAGGTTGACGTGGAGGCGGGCTTCGCCGGCGACTACCGCGCGGGGACGTGGGTTCCGGTCTTCGTCACCATTTCCAACCAACCCCCGTCCGGGAAGTCGATCAACGACGTCGATGATTTCAAGGGACAGATCGCCCTGAGCACCCAGCCATCCGGGAGCCGGGAGCCGGTGCAGTTTGTGCGCGCCGTGGAGGTGCCGAAGGCGTCCTC
>JADZDZ010000241.1 GCA_020850785.1 Candidatus Sumerlaeota bacterium
CGGGGAATCAGCGCGGGATCATGCATCGTGGACTTGCGGGAAAACTGATCGCTGGCAAAGGCATCGATCGCCTGCGGGACGGTGATGACATTGGTCAGCAGGCTGCGATAGAGTCCCTTGTCCCGCCCCTTTGCCGCGGGTCCCTTGAACGCGGGGTAATTGACGCGGATGGTGTAGGCGCACAATTCCCAGCTTTCCTGTTTGCGGACAATCGTTGGCTTCGTGCGATCAACGGCAATGCGCGCCGTTCGCACATTGCGGAAGACCCCGAAGGGGGCCAGTTGAACGCGCGCGCGCAGGTCGCTCATCAGGCGCATCCGTGTCATTTCGTCGAAATCGGAGAGGACGCTTTTTGTTTCATCGCTCACCGCGTTGCGCACGGTGGCCGCAGTGATTTCGAAGGTCAGGTCACCCGTTGGTGGAACCGCGATCAGGTAAAAGTCCTTCCGGGGAACATGGTCGTCAAAAGTCGCGGACAGCGTGGTGCTGCCGTCGGTGACTTCCGCCGTGTCTGGAGTTGAAAAGAAGCCTGCCGGGGGCTTGCCGCTGAAGATTGCTTCCGCCCGCGCGCCAAACGCGCAGAGCAGCAGCAGGTAGAGTGTGAGAAGCTGTTTCATCGCACAGCAATAGAACTGAATCGTTCCGCCCGCGGCAAGCCCGCAGCGCGATTCACGCGATGGATTTTGTGGATGACGGAAATTACGCCGCCGCGCCGATGACGCCCAACTTCTTCGCGACCAGTTCGATGGTCGCAAGCGCGCGCGAAAGCTGTTCTTCCGTGTGTGTTGCCATGACGCTGAGACGAATCAGGCAGCGATTGGACGGCGTGGCGGGCGCGACAACGGGATTCACGAAAATTCCCGCGTCATGCAGCGCGCGCCAGAAGGCGAAGCATTTTTCCATTTCCCCAATGACCACGGGGATAATCGGCGTCTCTGAATCGCCCGTGTCCAGCCCCATGCGCTTCAGTTCGTTCAGCATGAAGTGGGTGTTCCTCCAAAGCTGTTCGCGGCGTTCCGGTTCGGCGATGATGATTTCAAGAGCCTTCTGTGTGGCGGCCACGCAGGCGGGCGCCATGGAGGCGGAGAAAATGAGCGCACGTGCGTGATGCTTCAGGTAGTCGATGGTCGCGCGATCAGCGGCAACATAGCCGCCGATGGAGGCCAGCGATTTCGAGAACGTGCCGCCGATGACGTCCACTTCGTCCACGAGGTCGAAATGGTCGGCGGTGCCGTTGCCGATTTTGCCGAGAACGCCGAGGCTGTGGGCGTCATCCACGAATATCGCAGCGCGATGCTTTTGTGCAACCTTCACGATGGCGGGTAGCTTTGCAATATCGCCTTCCATGGAGTAGATGCCGTCCACGACACTCAACTTTCCCTTGGCGCTGCTGTTGGAAAGCAGGCGGTCCAGGTCATCGACGTCGTTGTGCATGAACTTGAAGGTCTTGCCGAAGCCGAGCCGCGCTCCATCGACGATGGATGCGTGATCCGTGCGGTCGATGAAGACGTTGTCCTCGCGCCCCACGAGCGCGGAAATCACGCCGAGGTTCGTCTGGAAGCCGGTCGTGAAAACCAACGCCGCTTCCTTGCCGAGGTAGTCGGCGATTTGCTGTTCCAACTCGATGTGAATGTCGAGGGTGCCGTTCAGGAAGCGCGAACCGGCGCAACCGCTGCCGTACTTCTCAACGGCCTTGATGGCCGCTTCCTTGATGCGCGGGTCGTTCGTGAGGCCCATGTAGCTGTTGGAGCCAAGCATGAGCATCTTGTGGCCATCGATGATGACCTCGGTGTCCTGCGGCGATTCGATGGTGCGGAAGTAGGGATAGAGCCCCACATGGCGAAGCTCATCCGCCTTTGTGAAGCGGTCGCATTTCTGGAAAAGTGGGGAGCGGCCGGGGGTGCCTTCAGACGAGTCGCTTGGTGCCGGGGTAAATTCGTCTGTCCCATCAAGGGTCTGGCTCATGCGATCCTAGCCTTCTCCATCATAATTCAGGTCCCAAAAACGCGAAGGGATTTGCTAATCTTTCGCCAATCCTGCAAAATACCATTTTGTGGCACAATGGTCCGGGGGAGTGAACAAAGAACAGCGCATTAGAGTCAACCCGTGACTTTCCCCGGCGGGAAGTTTTTTGTCCGGTAGCCCGATAGTTTTATGCGTTTTTACAGCGGTGGCGGCGACCGTTGCACCAAAGCGCGGGGAAAAACCCGTCCGCCTTGCGGGCTGTCATGTTCCATGCGAGGAAAGTGGTCGATGACGACGATGCCCCCCGACTCCCTGACACTTGCCGCCGGCCGCAACAGGGCGGTTCTCCGCCGCGACGGTGATCGCATTCAACTGCTGACGGCGCCGCGATGGCTCACGTCCACGCTGGATGTGGAGCACGAATTTCCGCTCGCGCTGCTTCCGGCTGCGCAGCATCCGCTGAGGCCGCTGTTTGCACTGGCGGGGGACATCATTTCCAGCGGGCGGCCCGTGAGGGATTATTGCATCGAGTTTGCGCAGGAGAACGGCGACCTGATCGCTGTGCTGGTGCAGGGGCGCGTTGATGGGGATGTACTGCTGGAGCTTGAGGATGTGTCAGACATCGTTCGTTCGCGCCGCAAGGCCGCCGCGATCGGCGCCTTTCACGGACTTGTGGGGCAGTCATTGGCAATGTTGGAGGTCTTCCACAAGATTGCAACCTACGCCCCAACCGATGCACCGCTGATCATCACCGGCGAAACAGGCACGGGAAAGGAACTGGTCGCGCGTGCGATTCACGATCGAAGCAAGCGGTCGCGCGGCCCCTTCGTTGCAGTGAATTGCAACGCGCTGACGGCGGAGCTTTTCGAGAGCGAACTGTTCGGCCACGAAAAGGGCTCATTCACCGGCGCCATGCGGCAGCATCGCGGGCGCTTCGAGCGCGCGAACAACGGCACGCTCTTCCTGGACGAAATCGGTGACATGCCTCCCTTCACGCAGGCGAAGATGCTGCGTGCGCTCGAAGAAGGGGTGATTGAACGCGTCGGTTCGGAGAAGGAGGAAGCCGTGGACGTGCGCGTTGTGGCCGCAACGAACGTGGCCTTGGAGCAGGCCGTCCAGCAGAGGCGCTTCCGCGCCGACTTGTATCATCGCTTGTCGGTGCTGCGAATTCACATTCCCGCGCTGCGCGACCGCCACGGCGACATTCCCCTGCTGGTGGATCGCTTCCTTGCGCAGTTCGCGCGGCGCTACGAAAAGCCTGTGAAGCGGCTGACGCCGGAGGCGCTCGCAACTCTGGAGCAGTATCACTGGCCGGGCAACGTGCGTGAACTGCGCAACGTGATCGAACGGCTCGTGATCGAATCCACGGGGGAATTGATCGGCGCGCGCGCACTGGCTCGCTGGATGGACGAACGTGAGTACCTGATGCCGGGGGAGTGGAACGCCGATGCGATGTACGCGCCGCGTGCCCCCATCATTGCGCCCGCTGCGGTGCAGCCGGAAGTCGCGACGCATCACGCGGAGGCGCTGCAGGAATTGCCGCGCGACGGGAATCGCTTCTGGGGGGCGTCGCAGCCGCGCGTCTCTGCTCCGGAAAAATTCTCCTTCGAACGATTCAGCCCCCCTTCGGACGAAGTGATTGAGGCGGAGATCATGCCGCAGGGAAACGTCCCGGCTGATCCGGTGGAGCTCACGCGTGAATCCATCGAGGCTGCATTTGCGCAGACGAATGGCAACGCGACGCGCGCGGCCGCGCGGCTTGGCGTGCACAAGGCAACGCTCTACCGCCACATGAAGCGCCTTGGGTTGTCGCTTGATGAAATGCGCGGCGAAACGGCGGAGGAAAAATCATGAGCGACGAGGTCTTCAATGCCTCCGAGCAGGAACTGGAGCGCACCATTGCGAAGTCGGACGGCGTGATAGCGGTCTTCCTTAGCGAACCATTCCATCCCGGCGCGCGCGTCATGGCGGAACGTATTCAGCACTTGTCGCGCGACGGACGCGCTTTTCAGGTGATCGACGTTTCGCTGGCCGCTTATCGCACCTGGGCCGCCAGCTATGATGCCTACGGAACGCCAGCGATTCTATTTTTTGAAAATGGAAAACTGGTGAGCCGCGTGCTGGGAGTGGTGGAGGAGGAAGTCCTTGGAGCAACCATCTCCTAGGCGGGATCAATCCTGTAGCCAGACTTGTCAATGCGTATCAGGAAACGTTGATTCAAGGCGCCCCCCGCGCTGTTCAATGCCTCATTTATTCTTTCTGCCAGCGCGCTCAGATTTGCATCATGTGTAAACACGATAACGCCCGAATGATTTGCGCTTTGCCGGTGCAGGCGAATAAAATCGCGGCGATTGTTGGTGACTACAATGCGGCTTGTTTCAAAACCATATTGCAACACCGCTGCGTCGGGAATGCTCTGATTCGCCCTGCCTGACTCAAATGATGTCTGGCAATCATGCCCCAACTGCCGCAGGAGCTTCACCAATTCCAGTGGTACGTTTTCGTTTGTATAGAGTCGCGCCAAGTCAGTCGGTCTCTTCGTGTTGGGCACGCTCCGCTTCGATTTGTTCCATGTGCGAAGCGTAATAGTCCCACGCGGCGATCAAGTCCGCCGCGGAAAGTTGGGGGAAATTGGCCAGAATTCTCCCATCACCAAAACCATCCTTCTTATGGGCAACAAGCAGCCAAACCGGGATGCGAGTATTTCGCACGCAGGCGTCTCCGCCCATGACCCCCGGTGATGAGCGGATGCGCGAAAAATCATCATCGCACTTCAAATCCCACTGGATCATTTTGTTGCCAAGGTGAACGGAGGAATCCTGTGAGACCACATCCCTTCCCGGCTGGAAGCGTCTGAGGAAAAAATCGGCAATCGACTCCAATGCTTCCTCTTCGGAACGGGTTCCCAAAAACCTGCGCCACTCTTCGAGCTGACGCTCGCTCTCCTGATTCAATTCAATGGTCCGTTTCACCGTATCACTGCCGCCTTTCACAAAACCGTCTTCATGTTTGCAGGTCGCAGTCGCATTGTCGAGCGCGAATTTGGCGTGATGGCTACAGCAGCGGCGATAGAATGTAACTCACGTTCTCCACCATTTCCATGGCGAAGCTGCGCATCCTTTGCTTCTCGCGCTTGCTGAGCAGCACGGAATCCTCGAAGAGGTTCATGATGTATTTTTCAACCTCCGCTGCGAATGGCTTGTCATAAGCATAGACGGCGATTTCGTAATTCAAATAGAGGCTTCGCATGTCCATGTTTGCGGAGCCCATGCTCGCCACGTCGTCATCAATCAGGAAAAGTTTCGTGTGCAGCATCGTCGGCTGGTACAACAACACCTTGCCGCCCGCGTCGGAAAGTTGGCGAATTGCGTATCCACGCGCGATGTCGATCAAGCGGTAGTCCGAACTCTTTGGAATCACCAGTCGCACGTCGCGGCCCATGTGGGCTGATATCGCCAGCAGGCGAAGCAATGTTTCGTCGGGAATGAAGTAGGGCGTGACGATCCAGAGCCGCCGCTTCGCAAGAATGATCGCGCTGAGCAATGATTCGTAGAAGAGGTCGTGATCCACGTCCGGGCCGCTGGCAACGGTCTGCACTGTCACCGCGCCCTTCTGTTCGTAGTCCGCGATGGCGGTTCTTGTCATGACTTCCGAGTGCGGTTCGTTCGTCGCAAATTCCCAATCGGCCGCGAACACTTCGTTGAGCGTGTGCACTGCGGGTCCTTCCATCACGATGGCGAAATCCATCCAGCGTTTCGGGTCCGGCGTCGGGCCGATGTATTCCGCGCCGATGTTGCGACCGCCAATGATGGCGATTGTTTCATCGAAGATGTAAATCTTGCGGTGGTTGCGAAGGTTTGCCGCCCAGCGTTGATGGCGGAAGACGGGCATGAAAACCCCCACGGAGCCGCCGGCAGCCTTTAGCTTCTCCACCATCGTGGCGCGCGTTCCATGACATCCAACCGCGTCGAGGAGCAAGCGCACCTTCACGCCCTCCTTCGCGCGCTGCGTCAGGGCGTCGATGATGGCCTGACCAACTTCATCGTTGGAAAGAATGTAGGTTTGAAAGTGGATGGATTTCTTCGCGGAGGCGATCAACTCCATCATTCTCTTAAAATCAGCAACGCCGTCGGGAAGAATTTCCAGTCGGTTGCCATTCGTGGCCGGGGGGGACTTGTCCATGTTCATCACCATGGTTTTCCCGACCTCGTTCATCTGGCTGGTGTCGATCTTGTGGCGGGACACTTTCAACGCGCGCGTCCTGCCGGCCATTCGTTTGAATTTCCTTCCGCCAATCAGCAGGTACATTGGGATGGCGACGTAAGGGATGAACACCATCGCAAGCACCCATGCGATGGTGCCGCTTGGTGTGCGCCCATGTTCGCGAATGCGATGGAATAGAATCAGCGCCATCACGATTCCCATCACGGACAGAAGCTGCCCAATGACCAGCACCGTCGAATCAAGGAGGGACCAGTCTGCGAAGAATTCTTTCATGGAATCACGAAGGCCCTGTTTCCGATCATGGGCACACTCAATGGATGGGGATTCACGATGACAATAAAAAGAAAACCGGAGCGGCACGTGATGCGCCGCTCCGGCCCATAACACCCCGACTGAGCAGTAGGGTGGTTATGCCACTTTCACCTCGATTTGCCGCGGCTTTGCCTCTTCGGCGAAGGGAAGCGTGACGCGCAGGACGCCGTGCTTGTATTCCGCCTTGATGGCTCCCTGGTCGATCTTCTTCCCAAGCGTAAACTGGCGGAAATATCCGACCGGCGTGAACTCGCGATAGACCCAGGGGCGCTCCACCGATTCGCGGGCGACGCCCTTGATCGTCAGAACATCCTTTTCGACGGACAACGTCACGTCGTCGCTGGCGAGGCCGGGCAGGTCCGCAAGGACCACAAGGCCCACGCCTTCGTTTTCATAAATGTCCACGACGGGCGTGATGTAACGATCCGGTTCGTGGGTGGATTCCTGTGTCGTGGGCTCATTTGCCTCGACGGGACGTACAACAGTTGCTTCAGCCATGTGCGTGCTCCTTGTGTGAGTTGATTTGTTGAAGGCGTCCGTCAGGCGACGGCGACGTTGATCTTCTTCGGCTTTGCGGTTTCCGCCTTGGGGAGCGTGATCGTCAGGATGCCACTGCGGTATTCGGCGGCCACCTTCGCGTCGTTGACCTCCGCGGGGAGCGTGAACGTCCGGACGAAACGGCCACCGGCGCGTTCGCAGCGGTGGAATTGCTCCGCCTTCACGTCGCTCGCTTCGCCGGGCTTTTCACCGGCGATCGTCAGTTGATTGCGCAGGACGGTGATCTGGATCGAATCGGGATTCAGTCCCGGCGCCAAGGCCTCCACATGGATGGTGTCCGCATCCTCCGCGATGTTCACATGCGGGTAGTTGCGCGGGCTTCGTCCCGGCAGGAACGCCTGACGGAACGCGGCGCCATTGGTGCGAAACGCATCGAAGGCGCGATCAATATCCCGACGCAGGGATTGAAAGTCCTGGTTTGTATCGAAAAATCTCAACATGGTGATGCCTCCGTGATTTTCTGCACCGGTGCCAAGCCGGTGTCGGTAACATCCTTTCAACTTTCCTGCCAACATTTTCCCCGCGAAAGCGTTGCAATCAGGGGTTTTGCACCACGGCGCGACGTCGCCTGCGACGTTTCAGAAATCGGACTTGGGCTTGTGAATATGGCACAGTTCTTCCAAGTAAGTGCTGGCGTAGTTGGATGTGCGATTTCAAGGAGTGCATGATGGCAGACACCTCAATTTCCATGCTTTTCTATCTCGGAATCTTTGTGGCCATGATTCTGGCGATGTGGGCGCAATTCCGGGTGAAGGGAAATTTCCAGAAGTATAGTCGGGTGCGATCATCGTCGGGCCTCACCGGCGCGCAGGCTGCCGCGAAGATGCTTCGCGCCCAGGGCGTGACAAATGTTTCCATCGAGCGGTCCCCCGGCGGTGAACTATCGGATCACTATGATCCACGCAGCAACACGATCCGCCTTTCTGCGGGTGTCTATGATTCGACCAGCGTTGCCGCGCTGGGGATTGCTTGCCACGAAGCGGGGCATGCCATGCAGAAGGCGCGCAATTATGCACCACTTGTGATTCGCAACGCCGCCGTCCCTGCAGCGGCGTTTCTGCCGAACGTCGGCATGGTCATGATGATGATCGGCTTCATCATGGGCGCCTTTGTGGGAACAGGCATTGGCTGGTATCTGGCCATCCTTGGCCTTGGATTGTTTTCTTTTTCCGCAGTCCTGCAGGTCATCAACCTTCCCGTTGAATTCGATGCAACTGCCCGCGCGAAGCATGCGCTGGTGCAGACGGGCATGATTCGCCCTGATGAAAAATACGCGGTGGACAAAGTGTTGAACGCGGCCGCGCTCACCTATGTGGCAGCAACACTGGGCGCGATCATGACGGTGCTGTACTATGCATCGCTGCTTCTGGGAAATCGTCGTCATCAGGACTAATACAAGAAAGGAAAGGATAGGAGGAATTCATGGACCTTAACAGGCTGACACAGAAGACGCAGGAGGCGCTGTCCGCAGCACAGAGCCTTGCCGTGGAGCACGGCCATCCGGAAGTGGACGGCGAGCATCTGCTTCACGCGCTCCTCTCGCAGCAGGATGGCCTGCTGCCACGCCTGCTGACGAAGATGGACGTGAATGTGGAGGCGCTCACGCAGGGCGTGCAGAAGGAAATCGACCGACGCCCGCGCGTTTCCGGGCCGGGAATGAATCCCGGTTCAATTTTTGTCTCGCAGCGCCTGAGCAAACTGCTCGTCAACGCGGAGCAGCAGGCCAAGCGCCTGAAGGATGAATACGTCAGCGTGGAG
>JADZDZ010000242.1 GCA_020850785.1 Candidatus Sumerlaeota bacterium
AAATAATCGCGGCGTCGATGTCGCCTGACCGCGTGCCCATCATCACGCCTTCCAGCGGCGTCATCCCCATGGTGGTGTCGATGGCCTGACCGCGCTGAATCGCCGTCAGCGAGCATCCGTTTCCAAGGTGGGCCGTGATGCCGTTGAAATCGCGCCAGTGAATGCCGAGCAACCGCGCCGCACGTTCCGCGATGTAGTTGTGGGAGATGCCATGGAATCCGTAGCGGCGAATGCGGTAATTCTCGTAAAACTCGTAGGGAATCGCGTACAGGTACGCATGCGGCGGCATCGTGTGGTGATAGGACGTGTCGAAGGCGATCGCATGCGGCACGCGGGGATAGAACTGCTTCGCCGCGCGAATGCCCGCCAAGTTGGGTGGATTGTGCAGCGGCGCGAGCGCGGAGTAGGAATCGATCATCGCCTCGATTTCCGCCGTGGCGATCACCGCGTTCTCCGTGATTTCGCCGCCGAAGACGACGCGATGGCCAACGGCGTCCGGTTGCGGCAGGTCCGCACGAAGCGCGAGCATGTGATTGAAGGCTTCCGAATGGTTCGCGGCGTTCACCTGCCGGTTGATCTTTCCTCCGGCGCCTTCGCAGGCGAGCAGCGACGTTGCCTCGCCAATCTTCTCAACCGCGCCGCGCAGCAGCGCCGTTTCCGTCGCCATGTCAAACAACTGAAACTTGACGGAGGAACTGCCGCAGTTGAGGACGAGGATGATCATCAGCGCGCCCGCAACTGCGACGCGGCGGCCTCATCGCAGATGATGGTCAGGTCGCGATGTGCCTGCAGCAGGCTGGCGGGACAATCAAGCGTCGGTGGTTGGTCCAGAGCGTGGTGAAGCGCCGCAGCCTTCTTCTCACCCGTGGCGAGCAGCAGCAGCGAGCGCGCTTCGCGAATCGTGGCAATTCCCGCCGTGAGCGCCTTGCGCGGCACGTCCTCCGCGCGGGAAAAGAAACGGCCGTCGCTGTTGGCGGCGATGGTGTCTTCCGTCAGGTCCACCACGCGCGTGCGCGAATCGGCGGCGCTGCCCGGTTCGTTGAAGGCAACGTGGCCGTTTTGGCCAATCCCCAGCAGCCACAAATCAACGCCGCCGGCGGCGCTGATCGCCTGTTCGTAATTTGCGCACTCCGCAGCGGGATCGCGCGCGACGCCGCTGGGCACGTGGGTTTTGGCGGGATCGATGTCCACTTTGTTGAAAAGATTTTCGTTCATGAAGAAGCGATAGCTTTGCGGATGATCGCCGCCAAGGCCGAGGTACTCATCGAGGTTGAACGTCGTCACGGCGGCGAAGGAGACGTTGCCGCTGCGATGCAGCCGCGCGAGTTCCCCGTAGGTTCCCTGCGGGGTGCTGCCCGTTGCGAGACCCAACACCAGCTTGGGGTTGGCGTTGATCCGCTGCGCGATGAAGGCTGCGGCGGCGCGCGCCACTTCCTGTGCATTCTTCAAAACTTGAACGATGGCCATGGATGATCCTTTTGCCGCCATATGCGTGGAATCAAGCGGCGTCCGCAACAGTCAAGCGTGACGGGAAAGCACGTCACGTGGCCGCACGCTTCAAGCGATTATGTGGCTGCCGGATTCGATCCGATCAATACGGTTCACCGACCGGGTAGGATTCCTTTGGGTCTTTTTCCGGAACCTTCAAGTCTGCGCGAAGTTTTTCCAATTCCGCATGAAGGCGTTGTTGGACGTCGGCGTATTTCGGATCGTTGTAGAAGTTCCGCTGCTCCAAAGGATCAGCTTCCAGGTCCACCAGCAGCCATTCCTGCATGTCCATCTCGTAGAAATACGCCAGCTTGTAGCGCCCATCGACGACGCCGTAATGTTTGCGAACGGAATGCCATCCGGGGTATTCGTAATAGTGATAATAAAATGATTTTCGCCAATCATCGGGTGTTTTGCCATTAAGGAGCGGCAGCAGGGAGCGCCCCTGAACATCCGCGGGAATCGGTTGACCGGCGATGTCCAGAAAAGTCGGAGCGAAATCGATCACGGAAACGATGTCCTTGCTGACAGTGCCCGGCGGCGTGTGACCCGGCCAGCGCACCATGAATGGCGTCCGCAGGGATTCCTCGTAGATCCAGCGCTTGTCGAACCAACCATGCTCACCCATGAAGAATCCCTGATCCGAACAATAAATCACAATGGTGTCCTTCGTCAGGTTTGCTTCATCCAGATAGTCAAGCACGCGCCCGATGTTTTCATCCATGGCGAGAATGCAGCGCATGTAATCCTTCACGTAGCGTTGATACTTCCAGCGTACGAGGTCCTTCCCCTTCAGATTCATTTTGCGGAAGGCCTCGTTGCGGGGGCCGTACTTTGCATCCCACACTGCGCGCTGCTCATCGTTCAATCCCGCCATGCGCTTCAGTTTCAGGTCGTTGTCATTCATCGTGTCTGCAATTCGCATATCGGCGAGGCGCGCGGCGCGCGGCATGCCCTCGTAGTCATCAAACAGCGTTGGCGGTTCGGGAATCGTGTCGTTCTCGAACGCATCCAAATGACGCAACGCCGGCATCCAGGGGCGATGGGGCGCCTTGTGCTGCAGCATCAGCATGAAGGGTTTGTCGGGGTCCTGCGCGCGTTGCTTCTTCAGCCAATCCAGTGAGCGGTCGGTGATCACATCCGTCGCGTAGCCCGTGATCTGAATGCGCTCGCGATTGCCGTCCCCCTTGGGGTCCTCAATGAAGGTGGGGTTATAATAGGCGCCCTGCCCGACCAGCACGAGCGAGTAATTGAATCCCGGCGGCACGGCTTCATTGCCAAGGTGCCACTTGCCGATGATCGCAGTGTCGTAGCCTGCGCTCTGCATTTCCTTCGGGAAGGTCCACTGAGAAACGTCAAATGGTTCCGTGCCGTTTCGGTAGTAGTGATTTGCGTGCGAGTATTTTCCCGTCAGCACATTTGCCCGCGACGGCCCGCAAATGGGATTCGGCACGTAGGCATTCTTGAAGACGATGCCATCCTTCGCAATGCGGTCGAAGTTGGGCGTCTTCATCAGCTTATCCGAATAGGCGCTGATTGTCTGCCATGCGTGATCGTCGGAGAAAATGAAGACGATATTCGGCTTCTTTTCAGTTTCCTGAGCTCCGACGACGCCGACCATCGCGAGCAGAATTGCAAGAATCAGATAACGCAGATGCATGTGCGGACATTCCATGATTCGATGATGTGAGGCATAATGAACGAATTGGCGCGATGGTGGACAACGCAAAAGTGCCCACAGCGGGACGATTGCTCAGATTTGGCGGATTCTATCCGGCGAAAAGAGCGGATCGGGATCCTTTTTCCCAAGGGAATCGACCAGCGTCTCCACCACCACCCGGTGAAGGCCGACACCGTAGCCTGAAAACCCACCCAAGTAGGCGATTCTGCCATCGGTTTCCGGAAGGATTCCACACACGGGAATTTCATCGGGCGTAAATCCCATGACGCCTGACCAGACACGCTCAATTTCAAACGGCGCGCCCAGTGTGAGTTTGGGAACAAATTCGTGTTCCATGATTTCAAGGATATGATTGTTTGCGCCCAGTTCAATTCGCGCTTCGCCTTCCGCGTCGCGATTCCTCAGGCCGCCCAGCAGTATTCGTCCATCGGGAAACTGGCGCCAGTATTCGTAGCCTTCGTTTGCATAATAGATCGCATCCCCCCAAATCCGATCCGCCGCATTGGCTGGGCGAAGCATCATCACCTGATTGCGGCGCGGAGTGATGGGAATCGTGCGCGCGAAGAATTCGTTCAGCAGCGGCAAATGAACATTCGCGGCGAAGATCACGCGCTCCGCATGAACCAATCCACGCGTTGTGATGAGGACGACGCCGGTTCCCTCCGCCTTGCAAGCCGTGATGGCGCAGTCAGTCACATACTGCGCTTCACATTCATCCAGCCTGCGATTCAAATACTCCCCGGAATGAACTCCGAAATCATTCCTGACGAACAACGCCTGCCGCTGGTGGGGCGAATGGGGAGGAGGCGGGACCAGAGTCGCGTCGGATTCAGGATCACGCCCAAGGAATTCTGCGGAGGCGCGCAGCCAATCCTCCTCGTCCGCGTGCCCGGCGATGTAATAGCTGCCGCCCCGTTGGCACGGCACGGCAAACCGCTCAACAGTATCCCGGACAAGCTCACGATTGCGGCGATTTTTTTCCATTAATTGCGCCACGAAGTGCTCACCATATTTCTCCAGCCAATCATTCATGATCGTGCCGGGATAGGTGAGCACGAAACCGCCATTGCGTCCCGATGCACCATGGCCGGGTGCGGCCCCGTCGATGAGGAGCAGGCCGGCGGGATCGCCACCGCGTTTCACCAATTCACAGGCAACGGAAATGCCCGCGATGCCCGCGCCGACAATCGCCGTTTCCACGCGCACGGGAAGTATCTCCAATGGGAGGCGCTTCGGAGGTCGCGCGGAATCCAGCCAGTGGGTCGTGTTCGCACGCGCCTGCATCATGAGCGATTCGATAAGCATGCAGCATCATCGCCCATCGCGCGTGGAAATGCGAGCAGGAAATCAGCGCCTTGCAGAAGAATCCCAATTGCCGACTCCTTCAATTGGTTCATTCTGTGGCATCCATCAACGGCGATATTCCCATCCAAGGACTGGCGATCAAAATGCGTTACCGACAATTATTCATCGCGCTCGTTGTGCTTCTCCTCGCACGGGGAGTGCAGGCGCTGGCGCCCCAGCCGAATTCCGTTTTCGTCCGGATTGCAGACATTGGCGCGGGCCTGTGCTGCGTCATCCAGATCAATGACGGCGACGAAACGCATTATCTGATTTATGATGCAGGCCCGCCGGATAATGGTGGCGCGCCGAGCTTCAAGGCCATCAAGGACATCATCCCCGTCGGAAGCACCGTGGATTTGATGGTGCTGAGCCACTCCGATGCGGACCACATCGCCGCCGTGAATGAGATATGCGATGCATATAAAGTCAGGCGTGTGCTGCGGACCGGCGACCAGCGCACATCCAAGACCTGGCAGACTGCGATGGCTGCCATTGCCAAGGAAGTGGAAACGGACGGCTGCGTGGATTTGAATCTGGCGACGACGGAGTTCCCCTTCGGCGCAACGTATCAGTTTGGCGACGCGTATGCGACCTTTGTCTACGGACGCTCCGCGCCGAAAAGCACGTGGGTTCCCGACTTGAGCAGCGGCGAGAAAAACAACTGCATTAGCATCGTCATGCGCCTCAGCTATGACGGCCAGTCCATTCTGTTCACCGGCGACACCGTCGGTCGCCACATTCTTAGCCCGGAGAAGTTCAGCGCATTTTCGGAAGCCGACATGGTGCGGAACTCGGAAATCATTCCCATCAAATCGGATGTGATCATCGCGCCGCATCACGGGGCGGACAATTGCAGCAGCGCCGATTTCATCCGCGCGGTCAGGCCGCGCTATGTGGTGTTTTCCTGCGGCAGCCACTTTCACCACCCGCGCAACGCCACCGTGCAGCGTTACAGGAAATTCGCAGGCGTCCGGAGCAGCCGCTTCTTCCGCACCGATCGCGGTGATGATGAAGGGAAGGACAAACCCGGCGAGGAGGACTGGACTGGCGGCAATGGCAAGTACACGAACGATGTGGAAGGGCGCGACGCGGTTGACATCCTGATTGAAAAGAAGGAAGGCCGGAAGAAGGGGAAGCTCACGGTGGCTTACCAGAATCCGTGAGCGTGCCGCGGCCACGGGGCTTTTTGTGCTGAATATTTGCGGGAAGGATGGTCGGGGTGCCGGGACTTGAACCCGGGACCTCTTGCTCCCGAAGCAAGCGCGCTAGCCAACTGCGCCACACCCCGATCGAAAAGCGGTCGCGAGGGTGGAGCGGGGGGCGCGGCACGTCAAGCGTGAATTCGGCCCCTGCGGCCCGTTGACCACCGGGCGCGAAGGGCTGCAAGTGGTCCAATGTTTGAAATTCCGCTGACAGAAACCACTTTGGATGAGGAGGAGATCGCCGCCGCCACGGCCGTTCTGCGATCCAAGTGGCTGACCATGGGGGCGGAGGTCGCAGCCTTCGAGCGCGAGTTCGCCGCGGCTCTGGGTGCCCGCGAGGCCATCGCGGTTTCCAATGGCACGGTGGCGTTGGAGCTTTCCCTGCGGGCTCTGGAGTTGAAGCCCGATGACGAGGTGATTCTTCCGGCGATCACTTTCATTGCCTGTCTGAACGCGGTGCGTCTTTGCGGTGCGAAGGCGGTTTTGGCAGATGTGACGTCGGAAAATGATTGGACCATTGGCATCGACGATGTGCGGCGGAAAATCACGTCGCGCACGCGGGCGATCATCCCGATGGCCCACAGCGGCTTTGCTCCGGACATGACGGCGTTGATGCAGATTGCGGGGGAGCGACGGATCGCCGTGATTGAGGATGGATGCCACGCGCCGTTGGCGGAAGTGGATGGAAGGAAGATCGGCACGTTCGGGATCGCGGGGTGCTGGAGCTTTTTCGGCAACAAGAACATGACGACGGGCGAAGGCGGCATGATCACCACGAACGACGGTGACTTCGCAGCGAAGATTCGCCTGATGCGTTCGCACGGAATCACGAAGGCGACTTGGGATCGCGCGCGCGGACATGCTTCCAGCTACGATGTGGCGTTGGTGGGAACGAACGGGCGCATGGATGAAATTCGCGCGGCGATTGGTCGCGTGCAGTTGGCAAAGCTGGCAAAGGGAAATGCGGCGCGGGGAAAATTTTCCGGAAAGCTGCGGGCGCGGCTGGAGGAAAAAAGAATCGGCGGCCTTGTGATTCCCTTCGCCGGGCACCGGGGAACGTCGTCGCACCACTTGTTTTGCGTGCTGCTTCCGGCGGGTGTTTTGCGTGATCGCGTGATGGAGGAAATGAAGGCGCGCGGCGTGCAGACTTCGATTCACTATCCGCCGCTGAACGGCTTTTCGGCGACCGGGAAATACTTTGCGGAAGAAGGGCGCGGCGTGGGATTGCCGGTCACGGACGCGATCGCGGGGAGGATCCTGACGCGTCCGTTGAGCCCAACTTTTGACGACGGGATCGCCGCGCGCATCGCGAATGCGCTGGATGAAAGCATCAGGGCTGCGCGCTGATCAGGCGGTGGTGTTGAACATGTCGCCCGGCTCGACGGAGGGAAGAACCTCCGGCGGCTGAATGCCGAGGTGTTCGTAGGCTCCGGAGGTTGCGACGCGCCCACGCGGCGTCCGCGCCAGAAGGCCGGCCTGAATCAGGTAGGGCTCCACGACGTCCAGCAGCGTGTCCTCGTCCTCGCTCAGCGCAACCGCGAGCGTATTCAAGCCCACGGGGCCGCCGCCAAATTTTTCAATGAGGCACGCGAGGAACGCTCGGTCGGGGGAATCGAGCCCGCGCGAATCGACCTCCAGCAGGTCGAGCGCCTGAACGGCGACGGACTTCGTGATCACGCCGTCGTGCCGCACTTGAGCGATGTCACGCACGCGGCGCAGCAGGCGGTTCGCGATGCGCGGCGTGCCGCGGGAACGTTCCGCGATCATGCGCGAACCTTCCTCCGTGATCTCCACCTTAAGCAATCCGGCGCTGCGCGTGATGATTTGATGGAGGTCATCGGGCGAGTAAAAATCCAGACGCAGCGAAATGCCAAAGCGCGTGCGCAGCGGTCCGCTCAACATGCCTGCGCGTGTCGTCGCGCCCACGAGCGTGAACGGCGCGAGGTCCAGCTTGATGGACTTTGCGTGGGGGCCGTCACCAATCAGGATGTCGATCTTGTGATCTTCCAGCGCGGGATAAAGGCATTCCTCCACCACGCGGTTGAGCCGGTGAATTTCGTCGATGAAAAGCACATCGTGGGGCTGCAATTCCGTCAGGATCGCGGCCAGGTCATCCTTCCGCTCCACGATGGGGCCGCTGGTGGAGCGCAGGGTGGTTCCCATTTCCGCCGCGATGATGTTGGCGCGCGTCGTCTTGCCGAGGCCCGGCGGCCCGTAGAGCAGCACGTGGTCCAGCGCCTCGCCGCGCTGTTTGGCCGCCTGCACGAAGATGCGCAGTTTTTCGATGATGGTGCGCTGGCCGACGAATTCCGAAACGGATTTCGGCCGCAGCGACGTTTCCAATTCGCGTTCGGTGCGGTCTGCGGGCTGGGGGCGGAGGGATGACATGGGGCGAGGCTTCACTTTTCCTTCGTGCAAGCGCAAGCGCGATCAAAGCCCGCGCAGGATTTCTCCCGCAATGCCGGGGCCGCGATAGACCATGCTTGTATAGAGTTGAAGGAGGGACGCCCCTGCGTCGAGTTTCTCCCGCGCGTCCGATGCGTTGAAAATCCCACCGACGCCAATTACGGGGAACGCGGCGCCGGATTTTTCGCGAATGGTGCGAATGATTCGGGTGCTGCGCGCGGTGAGCGGTCGACCGCTGACGCCGCCGGGCTTCGCCGCAAGGGGATCGTCCGCGATGGCCTCACGATCCAACGTCGTGTTGGTTGCGATCATCCCCGCGAGTCCGTTCCCGCGCACGGCGGCAATCACCGCATCGAGGTCATCATCCGTCACGTCCGGCGCAATTTTCACCAACAGCGGCTTCGGCTTTGATGACGTGCGGGCAGCGAGGCGTTCGTTTTCCTCCTGCAGTCGCGCGCAGAGCGAATTGATGAACTCCGGAGTCTGCAACTTCCGCAGGTCCGGCGTGTTGGGCGAGCTGATATTGATCGCCAGATAATCCGCGTAGGCATGAACGTCGCGCATCATGCCAAGGTAATCGGCGATGGATTCGGGAAGCGGTGTTTCCTTCTGTTTGCCGATGCTGACGCCGAGCACAAACGTGCGATTGTCCAGTCGCGAAAAACGAATGATGCGCGGCAGCGCCTCCGCCATGCCGCAATTGGGGAATCCCATGCTGTTGATGAGCGCACCGCGGCGGGGAAGGCGATGCAGGCGCGGCCGCGGGTTGCCCGCCTGCGGCAGCGGCGTCAGCGTTCCGACCTCCACGTGGCCGAAGCCAAGGAGCGCAAGTCCCAGCGCCACCTCCACGTTCTTGTCGAAGCCTGCGGCAACGCCAAGCTCATTGGGGAATCGCAGGCCAAAGGCCTCCACGGGGCGCGCGGGAATTTCGCCGGCCACGCGCTCCAGCAGCGAGGAGCCGGGTGGCCCCCATTGCGCCGCCGCCAGCGCATTCACCGCCAGGCGATGCGCCGCCTCCGGGTTGAGGATGCGCAGGAAGGGATAGAGGATTTTTTCGTAGGCAGTCATCGTGGCAGTGCGCGGAAATTCGGCTTTCGCCAAAGGCGCGCGATGGTGTGCCTTGCAGGCGCAGGTGGCAACAGCTTCGCGAGGATGAAATGCAGCAGGCCGGATGGTTTCACAGCCCGCAGGGACGGATGGTCGGCTGGGGCGCGCTGCTCCTCGTGCTGGTGTGCTACGTGCTGTTGCAGGTCGCGCCGCTGCTTGGCACGCGGGGCACGGGCATCGCGGGGCTGGCCTCGCACCAGAACGACTTCAAGCACATATACCTGGGAAGCATCCTGCTGTCGCGCGATCTTTCCCCCTACGATTCCAACAACATGCGCGGAATGGCGGCCATGATGTCCGACGAGGACCCGCGCTTCCGCACCATCCTTCCCTACGTCTATCTTCCCTTCACCGGCTTTGTGATGCGCCCCATCACGAGCATGAAGTTTTCCCGCGCGGTGGTGGCGTTTCAACTCCTCAACCATGCGTGCATTCTGGGGGCCGTTGCGCTCGCGGCGTTTGCGCTGGGGAAGTTGCGGGAGCCCTGGTGGCTGGCGATCCTTGCGGCGTTGTGCGCCTTCAACGTGGTCGTGTTTCGCCAGAACAACGCGGGACAGTTGAACGCGGTAATACTCTTCGGCTGCACGCTGCTCTTCGCGGCCATGATGCGCGGCTGGCACGATGCATTGATCGGCGCGATTGCCGCGTTCCTGATGCTCTTCAAGCTGTCGCCGGGAATTTTCCTGATCTGGTTTTTGCTCCGTGGCGAATGGAAGCGCGCCGCATGGATGGCGGGATTCGCCCTTGTGTTCACCGCCATCACGATCGGGGTCTACGGGTTCACGCGGCACGTCGAATTCCTGCCGGTGCTGCGGCAGATGGGTTACGGAAAATCAACGTGGCAGGATTTGGGGAACACCTTCTGGCGCGATCCCTACAACCAGTCCTTCAACGCGCTCTTTCACAGGCTTTTGGTTCCCTTCAATGGGAGTGGCATCACGCCGTGGGTGAAGCTGTCCCCCGCGATTGCGAATGGACTCACCTGGATTGCATCGGTTGTCGTGCTTGCGTTGTTCGCGATGATCGCGCGGCGGGGCAACGCGCCGCTCGCCATCAGCTACAGCGCCGCCATCTGCACATCGTTGCTCGCGCCCGCCATCCTCTGGGATCATTACCTTGTCCAACTCATCATCCCCTTGGGGCTGTTGCTGCGGGCGGCGTCATCGCACCATCGCGGGCTTCTCGCCGGTGCGCTCGTCGCCGCCGCCGCGATCATGGCAATCCCCGTCACTCTGGATCAGGAATCCTTCCGTTCCGGGCCACTATTGTTGCTGATGTCGATGAAGCTGGTGCCCGTGATTGTGTGCTTTGGCTGCGCATACGTCTTGTCGTTGAACAGCGCCCCGGCGGACAATCCGACGCCATGAATCAGGGAAACCGGGAAAAGGTGGAAGCACTGCTGGGAACAGCGGGAAATCCGGAGGTCGCGGCCAGCGCCTTGGAAGCAGCCGCGTCGGCGGGCGCCGCGTGCGAGCCGGGATTCCTGACGGTTTTGTGCGCCCGGAAGGAGGCCGCGTCGGAAGCGCAGGCCAAGGGATTTGCGGAGGCTGCGGGCCTCGATGTCTATACAGCGCGCCAGCGCCTTTCGTCGCCCGTGCCGCGTCCGCTGCGGCGCGATGGAACCGAACGCGAGAGCGCGAAGTGGGTGAAGCTCCTGCGCGGGCTTGGGCTGCGCGCCTTCACCGCGTCGGAGCGCGAAATCAGCGAAACGGAATTCCTTCCCTGCACCGCGATCTTCAAGGATGCGGGACACCTGATCGTGCGATCGGGAGCCGGTGACAAGCACATTGCATTCGCGGAATTCTGCGGCATTGCCTGCGGTGAAGTTGCCTCGCAGGTGGTTGAATCGCGCGTGCAGGATCGCCTCGCGGGCGAAGCCATCACGCAGCGCAATGTGTCGCGAACTTCCGAGTTCATCATCGATCTCGCCATGCGTGGCCAGCCGCGCATCATTCGGTTGCGCCAGTCCACCTTCGATTTCGCGCGCGTGATGCCTGCGGAAACGTCCGCTTCATCGGTGCAGATTCGCGCGATCCTGAAGATGATCCGCAAGGCGCTGCCGGGGGCGCCGGTCTACGACCAGTTCGCCGTCGCAGAAGGCTTGCTGGTTTCCGATGGCGCGGAACGCCTGAGCGCGACAAGCGACGCGGCACGGCGCGGCATCGCCTCCGGCATGGCGGTGCATCGAAACATGCGTGAAGAGCGCACGGCGTTGCCGACGTTCGACCTGTATTCAACGCTGGCGCGTTTCGAGGTGCTGCGCGGCGCATGAGAATCCTGATCGACGCCCGCTATCTGGACGGAACGTACACGGGCATTGGCACCTACAGCCTGAACCTGATCGAGAATCTGTCGCGCATTGATCGCGAAAATTTCTATTATATCCTCGTGCGTCCGGAGTTCGACGCGCGGCTGCAGTTGGGCCAGAACTTCCAGTTGGTCGCCTATCCGCGAAAACCTGTCAGCGTTTCCACGCTCACGCGGCTGGGAAGGTACGTCGATTCGCTGAAGGTTGATCTCATGCACAGCACGTTTCCGCTGGCGCCGATGTTCATGAAAACGCGCCTTGCCGTGACCGTTCATGACCTGCAGCCATTCATCGATCCGGAATTTTCCGCGCGTCGTTCGCTTCCGGTGCAGTGGGGCTACGGCTTCTTCTATCGCACCGTCTATCCGGCGACGCTGAACAAGGCAAAATGGATCATCAACGTGAGTTACCACACGCGCGACGCGGTGGCGAGCTACTTCCCCGATCTGGTTCCAAAGCTGGTGGTCGTGCCGTCGGGCCTTGATCGCTCGCATTTCAACGCGCCGGTCAGGAGCATCGAGGAAACCACGCGCGAACTGCGGTTGGACAAGCCATACATTCTTTCCTACGGCTCCACGCGCCCGAACAAAAATCTTCCCAACATGATTCGCGGATTCGCAACGTATGTGCGCGATTTCGAGGACAACGAAACGGAGTTCGTGCTGCTGTTGAAGAAGGACCGTTTCTTCCGCGATATCGACCGGGTGATTCGCCAGGAAAAGGTTCAGCATCGCGTGCGCGTGCTGGGGCAGGTGTCCCCCTCGGACCAGCGCGCGCTGCTGGGCGGCGCCCGCATTTACATGTTCGCCACGAAGTACGAGGGCTTCGGATTTCCCGCGCTGGAGGCAATGGCCGCGGGCATTCCCGTGATCGCGGGGAGGTCGGGCGCGCTTCCGGAAATTTGCGGAAAGGCGGCGGAATACGTCTCACCCGACAGTCCGCAGGAAATCGCCATCGCGATTCAGGTGCTGATGCGCGATGAAAGGCGGCGCAACGAACTGATCGAACTTGGCGCGGCGCATTCGGGGATGTTCGATTGGAAGGAAGCGGCGGAGCGCGTGCGGGACATCTACCGACTGCTTTTCTAGGGCCGATTCAAACGAGGCGTAAAAGCCGGAATCCCTGCTTCCTTTCGGAAGCAGGGATTCAAGCGGGGACGGAGCGGAATGGAGAGTAGCTTGTCAGGGGTGCTGCAAATTACTTCTTGGAGCCGCCAAGAACCGCATCCTTCGCCTGCTTGGCGATGCGGAACTTAAGGGCGCGCTTGGCGGGGATGTCGATCACCGCGCCGGTCTGCGGGTTGCGGCCCTTGCGTGCCTTGCGCTTGACGACGACCAGTTTGCCAAGGCCGCCGATGGTGAAGCCGTAGTCCTTCTTCGCTTCGCGGTAGGCGGTGCTCAGAAGTTCGTCCATCAGTTCGACGACCTTCTTCTTCGGAATTTCGGTCTTGTCGGCCAGATGCGAGATCAACTGCGTCTTTGTCAGGGCCTTCTTCGGTTCTTTCTTCGCCATGGGGAGGGTCTCCTCGTTTTGTTGATGTCTTGTGGGCTTTGGGGAGGAGTTTTTACTTCCTCGCTGAAGACCGAAACATCGTAAGCAACGAGGGAAGAACTGTTCTTGTTGGAAGGGGCGGTCAAACAAAAATTGATGAAAAGCTGTGGAAAAGTGCGATTTTTTCAGTGTTTTCAGGGACCCGCGCTGTGAATAAGTAGTTACGGAGCGGGTTCGTCCAGATGCGCAAGCGGCGGCACAACCTCTGACGGAAGACGTCTTACGGGGCGTTCGTCGAGCGGAAGCGCGATGGAAAATGTGGTGCCGATTCCTTCTTCACTGCTCAGCGCAATCGCGCCGTGATGCGCCTTCACGATGCGATAGACCATCATCAGGCCCAGACCCGTGCCGTGAAATTTTGTGCTGTGATAGGGCTCGAAAATTCGCAGTCGATCGGCTTCGGGAATTCCGATGCCGTTGTCCTCCACTTCTATCAACACGTGATCGCTTTTCAGCGACGTGTGAATGTGAACTGCGCCGTTCTCCCCTTCGATCGCCTCCACCGCATTCTTCACGATGTTGAGGAGCGCCTGCTGAATTTGTTCAGAGTCCAAAAGTATCTGCGGAATTTCCGGATCAAGATCGAGCGTCAATGCGATCGCGCGCTCCTCGCACTCCGGCGTCATCAACTCCGCCAATGATTCAACGATGTGATTGACCGATGCCTTTCGCAGGTTCGGTTTCACAGGGCGCACCGCGCGCGTGAATGAATCCACGATTCGCGCAAGGCGCTGAATTTCGTCGATCAGGACGGAAGCGGATTTGTCCAGACGATCCAATGCGTCATCCGGCATCACGCCGCGGGGACTTTCATCAACGGCCTTGTGGATCAACTGCGTGTGAATGTGCAGCGAGTTGAGTGGGTTCTTGATCTCATGCGCAACGCCCGCAGTGAGCGCCGCCAGCGATTCGATGCTCTGGATGCGCTGTTGCTCCTCGGCCGCGCGATGCATGGCGGTGCAATCGTTCACGATCAGGATCGTGTGTGTCGCCGGCCCGTCTCCATCCGCCACGGGAAGGATTGAAATGTTGAACAGCCTCCGCAGCGGCGTGCGCAGCGAAACCTCGCGACGGCGGATGGGCGATTCGCTGCTGCGGAATTCCCGCAACAACTCCGCAAGCGGCGCGGGCAGTGGCAGCTTGTCCAGTTCGCGGCCCGCAACGGCGCGCGCGTCCAGATTCAGGATGTTCCCCGCAGCGTCGTTGATGAACACCACCTTGCGCTTCGCGTCGCTGACGATGATTCCTTCGGAGATCGCGTTGAAAACGACTTCCAGAAAGGCTTTCTCCCGCAGCACCTGCGCGATGAAGCCCTCCAATTGTTCCGGGTCGATTTTCTTGATCTTGCTGAAGAACTTTGCGGAAAAGGCGCTGGCCATGACGATCGTTCCCCGATGGCCATGATTGTGCGGGTGGCGGCGTTTCAAGGCAAAGGAATTTGCACTGTATAGACAAGCATCCCCGGCCGCTTTCGCATTGACCGCCATCGGCAGGGGCGTCGTTCATTCAGGTGGCATGCACAAACACTCCGCCGGAGAAACGTTCCATGAAGTCCCGTCTCGCACTCACAATGACATCGCTGGCAATGCTCATTGCGGGAGGTGCGCTCGCGCAGACCGCGAAGCCCGTTCCCAAGCCGACAACCGGCGCGGCCACGGACAAGGCGCTTCTGGAGGTCTCCGCCGTGGCGCGCGTTGGCGATGCCACGTTCCTCGCCGGCGACGAGGAGGACTATCCCGTTTGGATGATTCAGGGAAGCACCCTGAAGTCCTTCACGCTGAAAGGCTCCGTCTATGGAGACATTGAGGCGCTCGCGCCGCTCAGCGACACGGATGTGCTGATTGTGTGCTCGCAGGCGCTGGGCGAGGATGGCGGCTACAAGGCGAAGCGCACGCGGCTTGGCCTGCTGTCCTTTCCGAAAGGCCTCGACGGCGACGCGACGATCACCGCCTACGACGGCTTCCGTGACGACGTTATTTCCTACCTGAGCGAGAACCAGAAGCAGTTCGCGGATTTCACGGCGCTGACGACGAAGGCTCCGCGCGAGGGAGGCTTCAGCATCGAGGGCGCCGCCTACGACCAGAAGAACAACGTGCTCTATCTTGGCACGCGTGATGGGCGCTCCACGGATGGCGGTGCGGTGATCTTTCCCGTGACGAATATCAAGGCTGTCATGGCTCAAACGGAGAAGCCAAAGTTCGGGGCCATGACGCGCATCCAGATCAGCTCCTTCGGCGTGCGGGACATGACGTTCGCGGATGGCCGCGTGTTCATCCTTTTCGGCGCCATGCGCGGAATGCAGAAGCCGGGCGCCAGCATCGCCTCGTGGAATCCCGCGTCCCCCGGAACCGTGGAGATGTATGACATTCCGGAATTGGGGAAGCTGATGAGCGCCGAGGCCCTGTATATCGATCAGGCGAAGACGGCCCACGTTTTCGAGGACTTGGATGACAGCAAGGCCCCGCAGGATATCGCCAGCATCGAGCACACGTTCAAGCTTGCCGGCCTGACGACGAAGACGCTGCCGGTGCCGGGAACGCCTGCTCCGCCGCCCGCAAGCCCCGCCGCGCCGACTAAGTAAGCGGCCGACCCGTCGCGCGTTCGAACGCGGCAGTGAATTTCTTCCACTGCTGCGCGTTGAGCCCGTAGTTTCCAAGGATCGGCTCGCAACCCTTCACCGTGCCGTGGCAGTCGCTGCCGCCGCTGTGCGCGTAACCACGATCAATGACAATGGCATGAAGGCGGTTCTGCGTCGCCTCATCATGGGCGGAGTGGCAGACCTCCACGCCGCTGCATCCCGCCGCGATCATGGTGTCAATCAGGTCAAACTGATCGCCGAGCGCCGGATGCGCCATGATCGCCATGCCACCGGCTTCGCGAATCACCGCAACGCACTCCTGCGGTGAGACCTCCAGCTTCGGCACATTTGCCGGTTTCCCATCGCCAAGAAACCGGTCGAAGGCTTCCTGAAAATCCTTCACATGGCCCGCCTCCATCAGCGCCTTCGCGATGTGAGGACGGCCAATCACGCCGCCATCCGCGTTGCGCATCACCGCGTCGATGTCGATCGGCGCCCCCGCCTGCGCAAGGCGTTGCCCGATTAGTTGCGCGCGTTCGATGCGCTTTGCCTGAAACGCCTCGCAGTGATTCTTCAGGCCGGGATGGTTGATGTCTATACCGTAGCCCAGCACGTGGATTTCGCGCTTTCCGATGTAGCAGGTGAGTTCAGTGCCCGCGATCACCTGCACGCCAAGGCGCCGCCCCGCCTCCTGCGCCTCCGCAACGCCCGCCACTGTGTCGTGGTCCGTCAGCGCCAGCACGTGCAGGCCGCGCTCTTTCGCGCGCTCGACGACGCGCGCGGGCGGATCGGAGCCGTCGCTTGCGGTGGAATGACAGTGCAGGTCTGCGTGATAACGTGCCATGAAGTTTTTCCTGTGCTATTTTGCGAGTGTTGATGCGATCAGTTTTGCGGAGGAGTTCGGAAAGACCGATCCCGCCGTGAATTCGTAGGATTTTCCGCTGACAAGGACGATCGTCAGCAGCTTCGTCATCAGGCCCGTGAAGGAAACCTGCTCCACGTCGGCTGCGGAAATCACCAGCGGCTCATGGCCGTGCTCCTTCGGCTGAAAAAGGAAGCGATCATCGTCGGCGAGTCCCGCCTCGCCGGCGAGGCTCTTGTCGTAGCCGCGAACGCACTCGGTCGCAAACGCGGCGCGAACGATGCGCGCGACGGCCTCCCCGTGGGATGCGGCGGAGCCATGCACGGCGGCCTTGATGCGATTGCGCGGCGACCAGGTGACTTTCTCCTCGTCGGAAACTTCCTCCAGAGTCTTCGGATACAGCGACTCCTCGCGCAGCACGCTGCGTCCCGATTCCGCATCATCGGCGCGCAGCACGCCGCGCACGACGCGGCCCGTTCCATCAATGGCTTGAAAACGATAGCGGGGCATCCGAACGATCAGCGCGCGGCGGGACGGCCGTCCACAAGTTCGAGCTCCAGCGAGGACACGCCGTTGAAGCTGTTTTCGCGAGGGCGGAAAAGAATGTCCGCGCGGCCCGATTCAAAGGTTGGCTTCAAATGGCCGAGGGAAAATCCAATCGCATCAAATGCGGAATTCCCCGCGCGCAGCCGCATCTTCAGGTGATTGCGCCCAACGATGCGCGGCGGCGTGGCGCTTTCCACCGCCCTCATCAGGAACAATGGTTCGGGATTTCCCTCGCCGTGGGGCTGCAATTTTTGCAGGTCGCCGTAGAGCGACCAAGTGATCTCTCCCGGTGTGACCTCCGCATCCACGTGAATGGTGCGCGTGCGATCCATGGTCTGAAAACGCGCCTGCGCATAATCATTCACCGCATCGCGAAACGTCGGCAGCAGCGAGGTCTTCAGCTTCAGTCCCGCAGCGGCGGAATGCCCGCCGTAGGAGAGCAGGTGCTCGCCGCAGGCAATCAGTGCCTCGTGGATGTCGAAGCCCGGCACGGAGCGCGCACTCCCCTTTGCGTGATCATCGTCGCAGGCGAGCACGATCGCCGGGACGTCATATTTTTCCGTCAGTCGCCCCGCACCGATGCCAACAACGCCAAGGTGCCACCCGATTCCGCCGATGACGAGCGTGAAGGTGTCGCTGCGTTGCAGGAGGTCATCCGCCTGCCGGACGCTTTGCTCCAGAATGGTGCTTTCGATCTCGCGACGCTCCGTGTTCAGTTCGTCCAGCTTGATCGCGAGGCGCCTTGCTTCCGCAGGGTCCTCCGTCGTCAGCAGATGAAAGGCCAGCGTGGGATCGTTCGTGCGTCCCGCCGCGTTGAGCCGCGGCCCAAGGCCAAAGCCGATCAGTTCGGGCGTGGCGGTCTTCTGCTGGTATCGCGAAACCTCCAGCAGCGCACGCAGCCCCGGCCTGCGCGTGTTCAGGATCGCATCAAGGCCGTAGCGCACGAAGACGCGGTTCTCGCCCGTGAGCGGCACCACGTCGGCCACCGTGCCCAGCGCCACCAGGTCCAACTGCGCGAGTAGGAATTGCTTCGCCTGGTCCTCGCCGAGGGAGCTTTTCTTCAGCAGTGCGTGTGCGAACTTGAAAGCCACGCCCACGCCGCACAATCGCGTCGGTTCGTAGACACCATCGATGCGGTTGGGATTCACCAGCGCCACCGCCGCAGGCAATTCGCCCGCCGCCAGATGGTGATCCGTCACGATGACGTCAATGTTCAATTCGTGTGCGCGGCTGATTTCCGCGACGGCACTGATGCCCGTATCAACGGTGATGATCAGGTCGCAGCCTTCTGCGGCGATCTGCTCCACCCGCGACAGGTTCATGCCATAGCCGTCATTGATGCGATGGGGAATGACGACCTTCGGATCGCCACCCAGCAACCGCAGCACACCCACCATCAGCGCCGTCGCTGTCACGCCATCCACGTCATAGTCGCCATACACGCAGATGCGCTGCCCGTTCAGAAGCGCCTCATGGGTGCGCTCCCCCGCCGCGTCCAGGTCGCGCAGTTCGAAGGGACTGCGCAGTTGCTTCAGCATCGGAGCCAGAAAACTTTCCGCGTTCAGGCGGTCCGCCAACCAGCCGCGCGCCGTCAACAGCCGTGCCACAACGGGATGCAGGCCGAATTGCTGCGCAATGTTTCGCGCCACGTCATCCTGCGCCGGCGCCACCTGCCAGCGATTGGCGCGAACGGGACTATTGGGGGAACGCGACGGATGCATAAGGCGAGAGTCCACGCCAGCGCGCCCCGTGAGTCAACGAAACACACCCGGTGCATGCGCGGCGGGTGCGCCGTCCGGGGGAAATGCGTGTCGCTTTTCGATTTCCCTCCCGGTGGGTTCGGCCAATCCTTGCCGCATGGCTCCTGCAAAAACTCCCATCACAATTGCCTACGGCGACGGGATCGGTCCCGAAATCATGAAGGCCACGCTGGCGATACTCGACGCCGCGGGCGCTGCGCTTGACCTTGAGGTCATCGAAATTGGCCGCCGCATCTACGAAGCGGGGCATCCCTCCGGTATTGAGGAAAAATCCTGGGATTCGCTTCGGCGAACGAAAGTTTTTCTGAAGGCTCCAATCACGACCCCGCAGGGGGGCGGCTACAAGAGCCTCAACGTTACGATTCGCAAGACGCTCGGCCTTTACGCCAACGTCCGCCCCTGCGTTGCCTATCATCCCTTCGTCGATACAAAGTTCCCGACGATGGACCTCGTCATCGTACGTGAGAACGAGGAGGATACCTACGCGGGAATCGAGTACCGCCAGAGCGACGACGTTGCGCAGTGCCTGAAGCTCATCACGCGGCCCGGTTCGGAAAAGATTTGTCGCTACGCCTTTGAGTATGCGCGCTCCCACAAGCGCAGGAAGCTCTCGCTCTTCATCAAAGACAACATCATGAAGCTGACCGATGGTCTCTTCCACAAGGTCTTCGATGAAATCGGGGAGCAGTATCCCGACCTTCCCCGCGATTCCTGGATCGTGGACATCGGGGCGGCCCGCCTTGCCGACACACCGGAAATTTTCGACATCCTCGTGATGCCAAACCTGTATGGCGACATCATGTCGGACATCGCCGCGCATATCTGCGGTTCCGTGGGCCTTGGTGGTTCCGCCAACATTGGCGATCACGTTGCCATGTTCGAGGCCATTCACGGCTCCGCACCGGACATCGCCGGCAGGGACATCGCCAATCCTTCGGGCCTGCTGCTGTCCGCCGTGCTGATGCTCAACCACATCGATCAATTTGAGGCCGCGACGAAGGTCCACAATGCGTGGCTGAAGACCATCGAGGACGGAATTCACACCGGCGACATCTACGACCCGCAGAAGAGCACAAAGCGCGTGGGAACGGATGAATTCACCGCCGCGGTCATTGAGCGCCTTGGCCGCAAGCCGCAGGTGCTG
Source organism: Candidatus Sumerlaeota bacterium (assembly GCA_020850785.1). Taxonomy (GTDB): domain Bacteria; phylum Sumerlaeota; class Sumerlaeia; order SLMS01; family SLMS01; genus JADZDZ01. The sequence goes on from JADZDZ010000242.1 coordinate 19,978, forward strand.
AAGGCCGTCGATTACGTTTCCCACCATGAGGGCCTTGATCAGGACGAACGCCCCCGCACGACCCGACCCCGCGCGAAGAAGGATTTGGTCGGCGTTGATGTCTTTCTGGACTGGCATCACGGCGCACCAGCCGAGCTGGTGGAGATCATTCAGAACAAGGTTCAGACGGATGACCTGCGCCTTGTTTCCGTCGCGAATCGCGGCGTGAAGGTGTGGCCCGGCGGCGCGGCGGAAACGATGCGCGTTGACCATTGGTGCTGCCGCTTCCTCGCGATCGACAAGACCAGCCCGATCATCTCCCACCAGCAGGTGATCGACCTGCTGCAGAAATTCCAGAATGCGGGCCTTGATTTCATCAAGACCGAGCATCTGTGCAATTTCGATGGGAAGCCTGGTTATTCCGGCTGATCAGTCGTTTTGCAGCAGCATCCAGCCGGTTACTCCCGAATCGGCGAAGTCCACATTCACAGTGATGATGTTGCCCGCTGCGGGGATCGTTGCGTTGACAACCTTGTCCGTATAGCCCGGCTTGGAGAAGCGCAGTTCGTGCACACCCGGCGTAAGCTCCAGCGCGCCATACCAGCCGCTGCCGTCTGTATATACCGCCTTCGGAACGTTGCCATCAATCGTCACCAGCGCATGATCAACGGGAACGCCGGAGGCCGTCACGTTCCCCTCGAAAATTCCCTTCGTCGGCGCCGCGATCCACGAAGGCGTGGGAGGATCGGCCCACGTGGGGAACACCTGTGATTTCAACTCCGTGTAGAACTGCGTGCGGGATCCGCCGGGCACGGCGTTCACTTCGCTGCCCCAGTCGTAGATGTTCAATCCTGCGGCGCCGTTCGCGCGCGCGTAGAGCAACTGATCCATCGAATTTTGAATGGTCGTCTGCAGGTAGGCGCCGATGCCGATGATGCTGCCGCGAATGTCATCATTCGCGAGCGACAAATCCGTCCAACCCTGATAGCGCACGTTGGACGTCGCGTAATTCATCAGCGCATTGTAGTCAAGAATGCCTTCCTGCAACCAGCCCACCCAATCCTGGAAGACGGAGCGGTAGGCTTCGGATGCGGCAAAGTTGCTGTAGCTGGAGCCCCACTGGATCGTGTCCGCCGTCAGCAGCACCGTCGGCTTCACCATCTTCGTCTTGATGTAGATTTTCTTCACTTCATTCGTGACGTTGCGCCGACGCCAAGTGTCCCAATCGGGGTCGCTGCCCGACGGCTGGCCCGTCTTGTTGTAGAAGGCGTTGAAGCGCGCGACGCTGACGGGGTTGTAACCCCATTCGCCCGCAGCCTCCGGATAGCGAATGTAGTCCAGATTGATGCCATCAATGTCATAATTTTGCAGGCAGTCCACAATCACCGCAACGTTGTGGTTCACCGTTCCGGGATGGCCGGGATCGAGGAAGATGCTTCCGCCCCCCGACGTGGCACCGGAATCGTCGGACATGATGTATTCAGGATGTTGCGACAGGACGTGCATGGGGCTCAGCGTTTCGCCCTTGGAAATGCGGTGCATGACGAACCACGCATGAACCTGAATCCGCTTCTTGCCGCCGGAAGTGTCGTGCGCGAGGGCGATCAGGTTTCCCAGCGGATCGAAGGACGGGCCACCGCTGATGTTCGTCGCTCGCGGCTCCAGCGACGAATTGTAGTAGGCGTCGCCGATCTTGCGAACCTCGATCATGATCGTGTTGATGTTGCTTGCGCGGCAGGTATCCACGATATCCTGCGCCTGCGTGGAATTAAGGAAACTGGCATTCCATGAATCAGCCCACAGCACGCGAAACTCAGCGGGAGCGGTCTGTCCCACCGTGTAGGAGGCGGATGCGCTGCTTGTGGATTGGCTGATGGTGTCGATGGCCGTCATGGAGTAGGTGACGACTTCATTCATTGGAAACGCGGGAATCGTCGCGCCGTAAACTCCGTCGCCCGCGCTGCCATCGCCGTGCGCTCCGTCGTCGAACGCCGTCACGGAGTTGCTCGCGCCCGACGGCGATGCGCTGTAGTTCAGCGTCACGGACGCAATTCCCACATCGTCCGTCACCGTCGCAGTGACAGTGACGGGGTCGTCGTCATCCGGTGTTGCAGGGTTGATAGCGAGCGAGCCGACAACGGGCGGATCATCCCCCGGCGTGCTGAAGCGGAACGCGTCGGCGATGTAGGCCCCATCGGGACCATCGTTCGTCATCGTCACGGATCCGCCCGTGCCCGCGTTGAAGGTGAACGTGCCGATATAGATTTCAACCACCTGATTCGCGCCGGACTGATCCAGCGACACGTTCGTTGAACCGCCCGCATGGGTGATCGTCAGCGGCACGTCCGTGCTGCGATTGGTGCTGCTGCGAAACAGCGCGAAAACGTCGTAGGGGCCCGTGGTGGGAATCAGCGGAGTCCAGGTTGCCGTGCTCAGGACATCCTGGGGAACCTCCGACGCGAAGTGATACGTTCCTCCGTTGTAGCCCGGTGAGGCGCTCAGCCGCCATGCGCCCGACTCAACGTATTCCGGCGCCCCCTGGTCGTTGTCGACAACGACCTCCACGGCAAAAGCGCGGGTCGTCGTCAGCGCGGTTACCGCAAGGCACACCATCACGTTGTGAAATTGCATGCTTCATCCCCTGCCAAAATGCGATTTTGTGTGGAAAAAGGTGTTTCGCCGTCTGGAACACGCGCGGTCTAAATCAGTATCACAGCGCGAGCAAGGATTCTTTTCGCTTACATGGCAAACATCACCTTCGAGACGGATTTTGAGGCAGGCAACGGAGTAAACTTCAAGCAGGTGGGGGAGGATACCTACTCCTTCGAAATACGCCCCGACACGAAATCAGAGGATCGCCAGTGGTTTTACTTCCGCGTGCGCGGTGCCGCAGGGCGAACCCTCCGCTTTCAACTGGGCGGCATTGCGGCCACGAACGTGCCGGAACATTGGGAGCTTTCGCGGCCCGTTGTTTCGCACGATGGAGGGAAAACCTGGCGCTGGATTTCCGGCGAAACCGCGGTGGACCTTTCCGCCGACCGCTTCTCCTTCTCCCATCACGTGAAGTCGGATGCGGAACTGATCGCCTACCATTTCCCCTATGGCTTTGAGAAGCTTGAGGGAGAAGTCCGCCGCTGGGCCGCCCACGAGGATGCAAAGCATTCCGTCATCGGGAAGACCGTGCAGGGTAGGCCGGTACACTACCTGCGCGTGGAAAAGGGAAATGCGCGCAAGGAAATCGGCGTGTGGATTTGCGCGCGTGTGCATGCAGCGGAAACCACCGCCTCCTTCACGGCGGAAGGCTTCATTGATTTTCTACTATCGGATGATCCGCGCGCGTTGGAACTGCGGGAACGCGCGGTCTTTCACATCGTTCCCATGGTCAATCCCGACGGCGCGGTGGCGGGAAATTATCGCGACAACATCGAAGGCATTAACCTGAACCGGGTGTGGGATGCGCCGTCACCGGAGACCTCGCCGGAGGTTGTGGCCGTGCGCCGTGTGCTGGATGAGTGGGCCGACGCAGGGAATCCCTACCACCTGTTCATCGACTTCCACAGCGATTCCGCCGCCCAGTCGCACTACGCGTTCTATCCCGATGGCAGCGCCGAAACGCCGCTCTACCACACGCCCGCCGACTATCATGAGCACATCAGGAAATTCCTTCGCCACGTCGCGGCGGAAGCGCCGGATTTCTGCCTTGATGAAGGCGCAAGCACCGCGAGCGATCCCACGCTCAGTTTCCACATGCAGCGCATGACGCGCGGCGTCCTTGCGATGATTCCGGAAGGCTCCTACGGCATGCTCAAGCGCGGGCCAAACAGCGGACGCCCCATCACGCCGCGTGATCATCAGATCGTTGGCGCCGCGTTTTGCATCGCAATCTGGAGTTACTACTTCGCGGATTCCCGGTAGGGAAGCAGCCCGACGTTAGCTTTCCGTTCCCCAGTATCGCCAGTGCCACGGCTCTGAAATGTAGCCCGTCTCTGCGGTGTTGTCGTCGGTGTAGGATCGCCGGAAGCCAAAACGTGCCGCGTTCGCCGTCAGCCATTCACCTTCCGGCGTGTCCTGGAAGGAATGTTCGAACGCGTGCTTCTGCGCCGCATCGCAGATGTCCACCGCGACGCCCAATTGGTGTTCGCTGTGGCCGGGGCGGGCGCTGTAGCGTTGCGCGCACCCGTTCTTCGCGCACGCCTGCATGAACAGCCCGCGCTGATATTCGCCGGACCGATAGGCCGAATTCACGCGAAGGATGATGCTGTCCCGCGCCGCCGCGTCGATCATCGCCGTCAGCGCGGCCACCGCCTGCTGCCGAAGGCGATACTCCTTTCCATCCTCAACCGTGTATTGCGCGGGGATTGTCACCAGATCGGTTGGTTCATAATTGGGACTGATGCCCCACCAGCGATTCACAAACTCCGTCCCGATGGGAATATTTCCCTTCACCTGCGCGAAGTTCGGATGCACGCGCATCAACGCCGCCAGTTGAACGTAGGCGTTCCGCCCCTCGAACTTTGTCGCCAGCCATTCCTCGTCCGTGCGCGAATCGCAGTAGATCGTGCCGGAAACCTGATCCCCCGTGACCAAGATTTTCACCTCATGGGTGTCTGTTCCCGGCAGCGCCCGCGCCTTCGTTTCCGGGACGAACACCGTCCAAGGGTGGGAATCCGGCGCGTCATTCTTCAACTGATTCATCGTGAAACCCATTCTCTGAGAGTGAAATCAGTTCCACCCCCATGAATAGGCCCTTCGCCTGACCGGGCGCAACCTCCAGCCGCTGGGGGGTGTTGATCGCATTGGGCGGCCCCCAAAACGGTTCGATGCAGATGAAGTCCCTTCCCGGCAGCGACCAGAACTGCAGGTGCTTCATTTCCGCGGAAAACATCAGCGCAATCGTCCCAACCGTCGGCAGGCTGATTTCCACCAGCGGTGTTTCCATCTCCACGGCCACGCCAAAATCGAACTGCTCATCGTTCACAAAACGCGAATGATCAAATCCCGGAATGTTCACCCGCACTTGATGCTTCCGGTCGCGCGGGCAGGTGAAGTAGGGATGCCAGCCCGGCGCCGCCGGCAGCGGGGTGGACCCGTGATTGATGATCGCCAGCCCGATCACCACCGAATCATGGTCCACATCCACGGGCATGTGAAGCTCCCA
>JADZDZ010000243.1 GCA_020850785.1 Candidatus Sumerlaeota bacterium
GCACTTCCGGCGTGAAGCCCAGATTGCGTTCGATCTCGTCGGGGAACTTCGCGGGATGCGCCGTTTCCACGATCACCGCCGGCGCGTCGCCCAGCGGCTCCTGCGCGATGTAATCCTCGAAGCCCGCCCACCCCACGGCGCCGTGCGGTTCCAGCAGCAGCTTGTATTTCCTCCAGACATTCACGATGGTTTCCCGCGTGCGCGCATCGCTGATGGAGGTGCTGAAGATGTCACGCCGCATCGCGTTCAGGTCCGGCACGCGGTGCACGGTTCCCTTCGCGTCGATCCTGCCGCCGTAGACCGCCGCAAGGCGCGCAAGGTTGCTTGGATTTCCGACGTTCATCGCGTTTGACAGGCACGCGCGCGACGGTTCGATCTTTGTATAGACATCCGTGCGCAGGAATTCGGGAATTTCGTTGTTCTCATTCACGGGAACAACAATGCGCTTCACCGGCATTCCCATCTGGCGCGCGAACACCGCACCCATCATGTTCCCAAAATTTCCCGATGGTGTGCAGATGACGATCGGTTCCTCCCCCGTCGTCAGGCGCGACCACGCGTGGAAGTAGTAGACGCTTTGCGGAATCAGGCGGCCAATGTTGATGGAATTCGCCGAAGAAAGGGGAATGTGCTTCAGCTCCCCGTCGGCGAAGGCGCGCTTCACCATGGCCTGCGCGTCGTCAAACTTTCCATCAATGGCAATGGCGGTGATGTTCCCGCCCAGCGTTGTCATCTGCCTGCGCTGGCGTGCGCTCACCTCGTCGATGGGAAACAGCACCACCACGCGGACGCCCGGCAGGTTGTGGAAGGCGCTCGCCACGGCGGAGCCCGTATCGCCGCTGGTCGCCGTCAGGATCGTCAGCTCGCGACCATCCTCCCGCAGGAAATGGCTGATCAGGCGCGCCATCATGCGCGCCGCGAAATCCTTGAAGGAAGCGGTCGGCCCCTGGTCGAGTCGCATCACGTGAACGCGATCATAAACAGGCTGCAGCGGCACCGGATAGTTGTACGCGTCGGCGCACAACTCCGCCACCAGCGACGCGTCCAGCACGCCCGCCGCGAAGCGCCCAATCACATCCGCCGCGATCCGGTGATAGGGCATCGCGCGGAACGCTTCCAATTCCGCGCGCGAAAGTTTTGGAAATTGCGTGGGCATGTACAAGCCGCCGTCGGGCGCCTGTCCCGCCAGCAACGCCTCGCGCAGGTCAACGGGGGGCGAGCTTTCGTTCGTGGATGTGAAGCTGAGTTTTTCTGAAGGTTTGGTGGCGGCCACTGCGGCAAGGGCATCCTGCTGGAATGGGCGGCATTCTTCATGGCGCGGCGGTCGTCGCGAGGGAAAAAGCGCATTCCCGGCCCTGTCTATACGCGCCGCTTTGCCTTGTGCTGGAATCGCGGGGGCCGCTAGCGTGACGGGCGTGAGCAACTTTTCCCCAACCAATGCAGCCTCGGAAGTCCGCGCGGAACTGGAGCGAACCGCGAGCCTCTTCGCGCGCGAATACCCCTCATGGCATCTGGAAGTCTTCGACTCCATCGATTCCACAAGCGCGGAGGCACGCCGCCGCACGGAGGACGCCTCCCGTCGCGATCCGCTCATCCTGATGGCGCTGCACCAGACCGCAGGCCGGGGCCAGCGCGACCGCCGCTGGACGACGCCGCCGGGGAAGGCGCTCCTTTTCACTGCGGCGATCCCCTACGAGCGCCTTGCGCGCGGCCATTCGGGCATCGGCGAGCCGCACGATTTCTATCCGCTGTCGCTGTGGCCGCTGCTCGTTTCCCTGGGAATTTCCCTGCGGCTGCGCCTGTTCGGCTGGGAGGCAAAGTTGAAATGGCCCAACGACATCCTGATCGACGGAAGGAAGGTTTGCGGGGTCCTGTGCGAAGCCACGAACCGCACGCTGCTGGTTGGTGTCGGATTGAACCTGACGCAGGATGCCAACGATTTTGCCTCCGTGGAGCATGGCACCAACCCACCGGGTTCGCTGCTGACTTCCCCCATGGATGGAAATGCGAACAACATCGAAATGCCGCAGGTGATTCCCTCCATCGTGCAATGCGTTGCCACCGTGCTGGAGGCGCCCTGGCCCGAACAGCGCATGCTCGGCTACTACCGCAGTTGGTGTGACACCATCGGCAGGAAGGTTGCCTACACGCAGGACTGCGGCGCCGTGGTGAGGGGAACTGCGGAATCGATCCTCGATGATGGCCGCCTTGTGATTCGCACCGATGACGACGATGCGATTCCCATTTCAAACCCTTTCGGAGAAGGCACCATTGGCTGAAGGACCGCAAAATGTCGTGACGAATTCGCCCACTGCAAGCAGGGTGAAGGTGACGCTGTTCTTCCTCGCGTTCTTTCTGTTCACCGCAGTCGTGATTGGCATTGGAATCTATCGCCGGGATGCAACGCTCGCGCTCGGTGGAAAATCCAAGGTGACTGTCATCAACACATCGAAGGAGAGACTCCGCGCGGACCTGACGGCGGGCCCGCAGGTCGCCACGCTGGAACTGGACCCCGGCGAACAGGAAACCGTTCGCTTCAGCCCCCATGAGCCGCTGGTGCTGGAAACAAACGTGCTGAAATATGGAAGGCAGATGATCACGATCAAAGGCCCCCCGCTGACTCCCGACGGCACCACCAGCGCAACCCTCAACCTGCGCGGTGACACGGCGTATTCACTGGATTTTCGTAACGAATGAGGAGGCTTTTCGCCACAGCCCTGTTGCTGCTGACCCTCCCCGTGTTTGCGCAGGAACCCTACCTGCAAGGGGGCGCGAAGCCCTTTCCTCCGGAGTTGAAGGAAATTCTCGACCGCCACGCGGCAGTGATTTCGCTCGGCGTAAACAGTGATTGGCTGGAGGAGAGCAACATCGACGCCGCGAAATACATCGAGGCCCTCGCCATCGTGGCCACCGCCGTTGAAAAAAAGGACATTCCCGGCGCCGTGATCTACGCCGATCGCATCGCCTCCAACACAATTCCCATTTCCATCGGCTATTTGATGACAGACCCGCAGCTCCGCAGGGCGGAACGCGACACGCTCTACGACGTGCGCGACCTGACGGGACCGCTCTTCACGAATCCACTCGCCATCGCGGCGCTCATGCAGGGGAAGCTGAACGCCGATCAGAAGATTTCCGATCTGCTTCCCGCCCTTCGGGACACGAACAAGGAAGCGATCACGATCGATCAACTGCTTCACCAGTCTTCCGGCCTCCCCGCTGTCTATACAGCTCCCGACACGCTGAAAACGCGCGACGACATCATCGCGTGGATCGCGCTTGTTCCGACTGTTGGTCCGCCGGGGGCGCAGGTTGAAACGAGCGACCTCAACGAGGTCCTGCTCGGACTGCTGGTTGAGAAAGCCTTCGGGAAGAAATACAGCGAGCTTGTGCAGGAACTGATCATTGATCGTTACGGCATGAAGCCGAGTTCGTTGAACGCGCTGCCCGCCCACCGCTCCATCACCGCGCCCGGCGAATATTCCAAATCGCTTGGCCGCATGGTGTGGGCGGAGCCCGCCGATCCCATCGCCATGGCCCTCGGCAATGACGCGGGCCACACAGGGGCGGTGGTGTTCGCCGACGCGCTGGCAAATGCGCTGAAGGAAACGCTCCCGCTGGTCACCCTGTCCACGCTGCCGGGGGCGGAAAAATTCACCCCCATGGGCCGGGCTTTTTCCCCCTCGCTTGGCATCCCCGGTGGCGACCACATGGCCGGCGGATTCATGGTGGGGAAGCTGGGGCCGCGCAGCTACGGCTGGGACGCCCGCAGTGGCAGCAGCGTGTGGATCCTTCCCGACAAGATGGCTTTTGTCATTTTTCTTTCCAACTACAGCCACCCCAACGGGCTGTCGGGCCGTGCGGGCATCCCCGATTGCCGCGACAAAGTGCTGCCGCTGCTGGCGGAGGCCCTTCGGCCACCGAGGCCACCTGTTGACACGAAGAAGCCCGCCCCGGACTCTTCACCCCGCGCCATCGCGCCCTCCGCTCCGCCATGAATATGATCGAAATTCGAGACCTCTGGAAGTCCTTTGGCCCGAAGGAAATTTTCACCGGTCTTAACCTGACCGTTGAGCAGGGTGAGTCGCACGTGGTCATCGGCCGATCGGGCGAAGGAAAATCGGTCCTGCTCAAGCACATCACCGGATTGCTTCGGCCCGACAAGGGAACCGTCACCGTCGGTGGCCGCACGATGTGGTCCGACAAGGAAGCCCTGAAGTGGGTGCGCAAGAACGTGGCAATGGTGTTCCAGATGGCCGCGCTTTTCGATTCACTCACGGTCTACGAAAACGTTGCCTTCTTCTGGCTGGAGAACGGCGGCAAGACCATGGGCGAACTGGACAGCATGGTTGCGGAGCTGCTGGACCTTGTTGACCTGCCGAACACGGAACACCTCTACCCTGCGGAACTGTCCGGCGGCATGCGCAAGCGCGTGGGCCTTGCGCGGGCACTTGCATGCGATCCCGAAATCATTCTTTACGACGAGCCGACGACGGGGTTGGATCCCGTCACCAGCGAGGTCATCAATCAACTGATGATCCGCGCGCGCGAGCGGCAGAACATGTCCTCCGTGATCATCACCCACGACATGAAGTCCGCCTACGCGGTTGGCGACCGCATCAGCATGTTGTACGAGGGGCGGATCATTTTCAGTGGAACGCCGGACGAGGTGAAGACCTCCGACAATGAAATCGTGCACCAGTTCGTGAATGGGCTGGCGCAGGGACCGATCACCGCGGAAGAAGATCATCAGGTGAAGACGCGGGTTTCCATGGTTGTTGACCGTTCAAAGTTGCACTTGGGGTAAGAGCTTATGGCGATGAACGCATCGCGCAAAAATGAAGTCATTGTGGGAATTTTCGTGCTCCTCGCGTTTGCCGCGCTGTTCGGGCTCACGTTTGTCATTCAGGGCAGCACGGGAATGAATCCCTACCACGTGCGCACCCAATACCCGAACGTGTCCGGGCTTGAGATCGGATCGCCGGTGCTCGTGCAGGGTTTCCGAACGGGCCGCGTCATCAAGATGACGCCGGGCGAACGCGGACCCGATGGCCGCGCAACAGTGGTCGTGACGGCGGAGGTTTCCCGCAGCATCCCGATCTACAAAAATGCCGAGGTCAAACTCGTGCAGCAGGGCTTCATTGGTGACAAGCGCCTGGAAATCGATCCCGGCACGGAGGAGGCCGGCGAAATTGAAATGAATCAAATGGTCACCGGGGTGCCACCCACGGACCTTGATGTGATCATCAAGAAGGGCCAGAAAATGATGGATGACCTGTCCGTCACGCTGGAAAACGTGCGCAACCTCACGTCGGATCAGGAGCGCATCGCAAAGATCGACGCGACCATCGCAAACATCCAGAA
>JADZDZ010000244.1 GCA_020850785.1 Candidatus Sumerlaeota bacterium
CGTTTGCTCTGCTGCCTTTCCTATGAGGTCGATCAGTATCGCGAAATGTCCAAGGGTGCGCTGCCGAAGGGCGCGACGCTGAATTTTGAGGGGAAGGACATGATCATCGCGGATCGGAACCTGATCGCGGGGACGTATCTTCTTTTTGAACGCGGTGCCGGCTACAAGACCGTGAAGTTTGACCAGTTGTCGGGCGCGATTGTGAAGGTTCCGGAACAGATGAAGAAGTTCGGGAAAGTGCTGGCGTCGTCGGGCGAGGCGGGCTCGTCGTCATCGGAACAACTGCCGACGGCGATCTCCTCTGAGTCCAATCCGCCAATCGTCGCATCGCCCGACAGCGAAAGCACGGTGGCGTTGCCCAATCCAGAGCGGAAAAAGGACTCCCCGCACCAGTCGCGGCGCGAGCGCAATCGCGAACGAAACAAGGAACGCGCGGCGCGGGACATGGCGAAGCATCGTCAGGCGCAGCAGCAGGAGGACACGGCGAAGGCGCCGCCGGAAAATTCACTGGAACCGCATCACGGTGTTGCGGAAGGAACGATTTCCGCAGAGGGTGCAGCGGGGCAGGGCGACGCGCCCCTTCGCGAGTTCAAACCGGGCGGCCGTGATCGTCGTCGCGGAGGAAGAAACCGCAATCGTGGCGGCGGCCAGCGTGCGGAAGGGCAGGGCGGAAACCAGCAGCAGTCGCAGCAAAATCGTCCGCAGCAACAGCAGAACCAACCGCGTCGTGAACGCCCGCCGCAGAGCCAGAATCCCCAACAATCGCAAGGCGATGGGAACAATCCTCCAAATACAGGACGCCCGAAGAAGAGGCGCCGTCATTGATCATGAACGAGTTGATTGACGCTCTCAAATCACAGAAGATCGCTGCGGGATTCATTGATCCCCCCGCGAAGGTGTCCGGCGCAGGGGAGCAGATTCTGCTCACCGCCGGGCCGGATGAAAAGAAGGTTGTGTACGTTGCGCTGCGCCACGGCGGGAAAACCGTGCGTGTCGGTTTTGCGGCGAAGGACCGCTGGACCAACGAGGAGATCGAGGAAGCGGTGGAGTCCAACGGCGGAACGATGACGGAATTTCTGGAAGACGAAATGGAAGCGGATGATGCGCTGGAATTTCCCGTGCAGCATTTCCACGACACGGGCTGGTTTCATTTCGCCTGCGACATTCCGAAGTCGCCGGAATTTTTTGCAACAAGGGAAGGCTGCGAATTGGTGGCCTACTACTTCGCGGGCTACTGCAAGGCGATCCTTCCGATCATCAACAAAGCCAAAGAGTAAGCGGAGGCATGACCATGACGTTGAAGGATGCACGCCGCATCATCGCCGCTGCGGAGGAGAAGGCGGAACAGATTGGTCAGCCAATGAGCATCGCTGTTGCCGACGAGGGGGGAAACCTTGTCGCCTTCGTTCGCATGGATGGCGCGTGTCTTGGCTCCATCGACATTTCCATCAACAAGGCCTACACGGCGCGCGCCTTCGATATCGCAACGCGGGACCTGGCTGCCTACGCCCAGCCCGGTGGGCCTTTCTTTGGAATCCATGCCTCCCATGGAGGAAGGGTCATCATCTTCGCCGGCGGCGTTCCCATCAAGAAGGGGAATGTGGTGGTTGGCGCCATCGGCGCCAGCGGTGGCAGCGGTGATCAGGACCATGCCGTGGCAGAGGCGGGCGCGCAGGCGTTCTGATTCCCCCGCAATTTCGGGAGGGTCCTGTTTCCAGTTGCCGTTGTGTGCGCCCACGGCCTTTCTCACAATCCGTCAGCACGCATTCGCACACAGCCGGAATCGATGATTTTTCCTGTTCGCAAAACACTGTCAGGCCGCCGCGCCGTTGTCATCGGCAGCGGTCCCGGCGGTTTGTCCGCGGCGATCTCGCTGGCGGTGCGTGGCGCGCGCGTGATCGTGCTCGAAAAGTCGGCAGACATTGGCCCCACCGTCCGTGCGGTTCCGCTGGGCGAACAATCATTTGAACAGTCGCTGTCTCCCGTGTTCGACCCGCAGGTGCTGGTGGAACTGTTCGCAAGCGCCGATCAACGCACGACGGATTTTGTGGCGCTGCATCGCCGCAATCCCATTGCCCGATTCCTCTTCACCGACCAGTCGCATTTTGATCTGCCGCATGAGAAGGAGCAACTTGAGGAGCAGATGACGCGGCTGGACGCGCAGGATGGGAAACGCTTCGTAGGCTTCCTGCGGGAGTGCCGCGGCATCGCGGGGGGATTGCAAACGTTCCGTCGTGTGCGCGCGATCACGGGCAACGCTGTCTGGTCGCACTGGCGTTTTGCGCGCGCTGCGGGGGAGATCATCAATCCCCTTTCCTTTCGCATGAAAGTGAATCGCACGTTTCGCAGCGAGAAGGTGCGCGCGATGCTGATGTCGCTGCGCGTGCTGTCGGGAATTTCGCCGGGTGCTCCCGCCGCCTTTTCCCAGGATTTCCTCGCGCGCCTTCAGGAACTGGGTGGCTGGCATGTGGAGGGCGGAGGAGAGGCCATGCTGACGGCCCTGCTTCGTTTGTGCGAACTGCTGGGAGTGAAGTTTGCCGCGGGCGCCAACGTGGAACGCATCGAGTTGGAGGGTGGCCGCGTGCGCCGCGTGAGTGGCGAGGGATTCAAGACCGTCGCTGCCAGCATCGTCGTTTCCAACTCCGAACCCTTTGAGCGGCTTGGCCGGTTCCTACCGAAACTGGATGCCTTGGAATTGCCCATCAAGCGTGCCTGGAAGCATCCGAAGGCGCCGTCGTACTGCACGCTGCTCGCGCATGTGGGTCAGCGCCACGACCAGTTGGCGGCGCGAACGGTTGTGGTGTCCGCAGACCCGACGGAGGAATCACGCTTCGTCGATGCGTGGAAAATTCCCGCCGCCTCCCCATCGCTCGTTGTGGAGAATGTCTCGCAGGAAAACACCCCTGCGGGGGAGGCGTTGCTCGCGGTGCGCGCAGCGGTGCCGCCCGCCAGCACCCGCTTCCAGTGGTCTGAAGCGGAGGCGAATGAATTCCGCGCACGCATGATTTCCGCGCTGGAAGAGGCTGGGCTCGCGAAGCTGAACGCGTCCATCAAGGAATCGCATTTCGTTTCGCCCGCATCGCCGGAAATGGATGCGCTCCCCTTTTCCGGCGACATGGGATACGATGTTTCATCGTATAGACTGCTGTCGCGCATTCCACGGAACCGGGTGGCGCAAATCCCCGGACTCTATCTGGCGTCGGGGTATGCGTTTCCCGGTCCGGGCTTTGTGAATGAGTTGTTGTCGGGAATGATCGCAGCGGTTTGCGCCAGCGAGGATGCGCTGTAGTGGCGCGCGGGTTTTATCCGGCCATTCCTTCCAGCTTCTTCTGCAGTTCCGCTTTTCGCAGCGCATTCAGGAGGGCATCCATCCTGCCTTCAATCACGTTGTCCAGATCGTACAGCGTCAGGTTGATGCGATGATCAGTGACGCGATTCTGGGGAAAATTGTAGGTGCGAATGCGTTCGCTGCGGTCGCCGCTCCCCACCATGTTCTTGCGCAGGTCGCTGCGCGCCTTCATTTCCTCCTCACGCTTCATGTCCAGAAGGCGCGTGCGAAGGACGGTCATCGCCTTCGCGCGATTCTTTAGCTGGCTGCGCTCATCCTGGCACTGCACGATCAATCCCGTCGGCAGGTGGACGATTCGCACGGCGGAGTAGGTGGTGTTCACGCTCTGGCCACCGGCGCCCGACGAGCACATCGTGTCTATACGCAAGTCCTGGTCGCGGATTTCCACGTCCGTTTCCTCCGCTTCGGGAAGAACGGCAACGGTGGCGGCGCTGGTGTGAATGCGCCCCTGGGTTTCCGTTTGTGGAATGCGCTGCACGCGATGCGCGCCGCTTTCATGCTTCAGGTGGGAGTAGGCATTCCTGCCGCGCACGGAAAGGACAACTTCGCGAAAGCCGCCGAGGTCATTTTCCGCGGAGCTCAGTATCTGCACCTCCCAGCCGACTTTCTCCGCGTAGCGCGTGTACATGCGGAGTAGGTCGCCGGCGAACAGCGCCGCCTCGTCGCCGCCGGTGCCCGCGCGGATTTCCAGCAGAATGTCGCGACCATCGAGCGGATCGGGCGGCAGCAGGCGCAGTTGCAACTCCTCCGCAAGTCGCTCGCCCAGTTCGGCGGCTTCCTGCAATTCCGCCTCCGCCATGGCGCGCAGTTCGGAATCCTTTTCGTCCTTTAGCATTTCGCCCGCCTGTTGGACGCGTGATTCCACGGAAACAAGTTCCTGCGCGATGGCGATGGTCTGCACCAGTTGCGCGTGTTCGCGACCCAATTCCGCCATGCGCTTGGGATCGCTGCCAACTTCGGGGGAGCCGAGTTGGTTTTCAAGCTCCCGAAGGTGCTCCTGAAAGCTTGCGAGGCGCTCCCGTGCGGAAATTTTCTGTGCTGTCGTCACAATGCCTTCTCGTAAATCCGATGCGTCTTGTAGTGGCGGCCGCCCAATGACTGAAGCGTGCGATTCATCAGCACGTTGTCCTCCAGAATCCAGCCCATGTCCGCCGCGGCGAAACCGATGCGACGGCATTCGCGCACCGTGTCGGAGATGAGGATGGATTCCAAGCCGCGCCCGCGAAACTCCTTCACGACCCCCATCGTCAGCATCCTGATGGTGTGGATTCGCTTTCGCAAGAGCAAGAAGAGGGCGATTTCTGCAGGGCCAAGGCGACCCTTCAGGTGCCGCAGGATCATGTTGTAGTCGGGGAGCGTCAGCGCGAAGGCCACTGGTTCGCCGTCCACTTCGATGAAGCGAAGGAGTTCGGGCAACAGCAGCGGTTTCAATTCTTTGGCCATGAAGTCGATCTCTGCGCGTGTCATCGGGACGAAGCCCCAATTTTTCTCCCACGCGGAGTTATACACTTTTCGCACCAGTTCCAATTCCGCTGCGAAACGGCTCATGTTCACGGCGCGGGAGACGACGCTCACCTTCTTGTCGCGGCCGGAAATTTTTTCCCGCACGCGGTCGGCGATGCGATGCAATCGTTCGTCGTAGTTGTCCTCATCCACCCACCAGGAATACAGGTCCTTTGCCTTCGCGTAACCGGCGGCCTCGATGTGGCGCGGGTAGCTTTCCGGGTTCCATGGCATCATCACCGTGGGCAGCGCATCGAAGCCCATCACCAGCGCACCGCACTCCTCGTTTTTGCTAAAGGAACAGGGACCGCGCATTGCGGTAAGGCCGCGCGCCCTGCACCAGGCTTCCGCCTCCGCCAGCAGTGCGCGAAAAATCTCCGCATCGGCCTGGGCATCAAGGAAGCCGAAGAAGCCGATCTTTTCCCCGTGGAATTGGTTGTGGGCGAAGTTCTCAATGGCGGCGATGCGCCCCACGCATTCGCGGTCGCGAAACGCGAGGAAGTATTCCACCTGCGCGTGTTCGTGGAAGGGATGCTTGTTGCGGTTGAGCAGGTCGCGCACGGCCATGCGCGGCTGTGAAACCCAGTGATCGACCTTCGCGTATATACGGAAGGGAATCTCGATGAACAGCTTCATCATCCGGTCGTCGCGAACCGGCCTGATGCGCAGCGTCGCGTTGCTCAAGGGGTGGGCGCCACCGCCGCAGGTGCTGCCGAATCCCTTGTGAGGCTTTCCGTCGTCTGCTTGTCCGCCGCTGCGGCCGCCTCCGCCTCCACCTTGCGCTGTTGGGCAAGCTGCATGCGCCACGCCTCTGCGCTTTGCGCCACGGGAGTGTTTGCATTCTCCTTGGCGATTTGCGTGAGGAGCGCATCCGCCTCGTCAAACCGCTTGTGTTGGATGTAGAGGCGCGCGATGGCGAACTGTCCATCGAGCGCCATCCGCGTCGCGGGCTGCTCCGCCATGATGCGGCGCAATTGCTTCTCGGCGTCGTCCACGCGATCCACCGCGCTGTAGAACGTGGCGAGGGTGTTGAGCTTTTCCGCGCGGGCGTTCAGGTTCAGTTCCGCCTCGATATCCTTCTTCATCAGATCCTCGCCCTTGGCAAAGGCCTCCGCGGATTTTGCGTCGTCCTTCATCGTCTTGTAGTTGATCGCCTGCGCCATGTAGAGCTGCGACTTCACGGGGTCGTCCGGGAATTTTTCGAGGTACTTGTCGTAGACCGCATTGCTCGCGACGAAGTCATTCTTCAGGCGGTAGTAATGTGCCAGCGTCTCGCGCGAGGTTCCGCGCACGGTGGCATCCTCGCTCTCCATCATCATCTTTTCGATGCTCTCGACGCCCTGCTTCTGCGTTGCCTCGTCGGAGGCGGAGAGTTGCATTTGCGCCGCAAGGGAGGCCATCTCTGCAGCCATTGCCGGCTTGTCCTTCAAGGAGGCGGCGGCATCCTGCGCCAGCTTGATCGCGCCGGGGAGATCATCGTTCTGCGCCGTCAGTTCCACCATACCGCGATAGGCGTCAAAGCCCTTCGGATCGTCCCAGCCCAGGTTCTTGTGAACGGTTTGCAGCAACTCGATGGAATTGGGAATGTATTCCTTGCGGCCTTCGGAAACGTAAACCTGCGCAAGGATCAGGCGCGCATCGTTTGCGGCGGGGTCCTCCGGAAACTGTTCGATGATGTCCTTAAGCGTGATCTTCGCCAGCGGAACCTGACGGTCCTGCAGCAGTTGCTCCGCGTCCTTCATGCGGTCTGCGGCGGTCTTCTTCTTGCAACCGGTCATGCTGCCAACGGTCGCGACCGCAAGCACGAGCATCAAAATCGTCAGGGTCCTGCGCGAGAACATGCCACTCATCAGAAAGCTCCTTGATATGCGGTAGATAAGGCCGCCGGTTGGCGTGTCGCGGCAAGGCGGAATGAACAGCTGCGGCGATTTTCACGCTAAAACTGCCCGCCACGCTTCCTCCGCAGCGGTCATTTCCACGGAAACACGATCAGACCTTTGGAACGACCTTCACGTCTATCGTGGCGGGATCGCTGAAGGACTGGCCGTCACCAACCTTTAGCTCGAAAGAGAAATCACCGATTGTGAAAAATTGGGCGTCAATTTTGGGCGACTGTGTGGCGAATTCCTTTCGCTCACCACCGATGCTGGTGCCCGACTCCGTGAGGCTCACGCGCCCGTCAGACGGCGCTTTCTGCACCCAGTAGTAGGTCAGCTTGTCATTCTCGCCATCCTTCGATCCAGATGCGTCGATTATGACGATCTCATTCACCATCACCGTTGTCTTGGCCAGTGGTGCGATGGTGGCGACGGGTTTGGTGTTTGGCGGTTTTGGCTTCAGCATGGGAAGGACGAAGATGACGCCCGCAACCAGCAGCGCCACCGCGACGATGCCCCCGATGATGGGAATCAGTTTCTTGCCGACGTTGGAGGGCGCGCGGTAGACAGGGGCTGCGGCGGAATGCTTCGCGCCACCAACTTGCAGCACGGGGCCGCTGTCTGCATCGCGCTCCGTGGCGTAGGGATTAACTGCATCAATGGAGGCGCTTGCAACGCGATGGCCGGAGCGCGAGTCGCGACGCGGGGTTGCGGAAATCGGATCCTTCGCGGGGGACGCGTGCCCCGCGCCGGGTGCATGCGCCATGGTTGCCGGTGGTGGTGCGTAGGGATTGTGATCCTCGTCGGGAACGATGGGCGGGCGCTGGCCGCTGCTGCTGCCGTGGGACTGATGATCTCGGGGTGGCGTGTGTGCGTCGCGAAGGGGATTGACGACTTCGCGGTAGGAGCCCGTCACAGGGTCCTTGGGCGCGCCGGTGATGGGGTCGCGATAGACGGGGACGTTCGCGGAGGAGGTGCGGACGACCTGCGAATCGAGCGTGCTTCCCTGACCAGTGTACAAGTTTGGGACGATGCCAGACTGCCTCTGCATCCCCATGGCGGCGGCGGCCTGTTGCGCTTCCGCCATGCGGCGCATTTCGTCGTCGCACAGCCGCTTGATCACCGCGTGCACATTGAAAAGGTTTGTGAACTCGCCCGTGCCCTGGGGGCGCGGATGCATTCCCATCAGAATGTTCGCGATCACGACGTCAACGCCGGCGAGAGGCGAAGCGTGCATGTTTGGGGCCTTGAGCGCCTCCTCCCGCAATTGGTCGAACGTGTGGCGGGTGGAACCGGCGGCCATGCGTGCCAAGATGTTCTTCACGGCTTCGATTTCGGCGGCTTCGTTGGCGGGGGCGGTCGATGTATAGACGCCGACGCGCGGCTGTTCCACCATGCGCTGCAGCACCGGGCTGGCTTCCAGCGTGGGTGGCTGCACGGTGCCGACGGGCCAGCGCGACGTGATGCGAATGTCGCCCGAATCCTGAAGCACGATGTGTTCTGAATCAAGTTTGTGGAAGCGTGTCGCGCACTGGCGCAGTTCAAGAAGCTCTTCGAGCAGCTTGCACGCGAACGAAGCCCACTCGTAGGGATGGACGAATTTTTGATGGTTGATCTCATCGTCCAGCGGTGCACCCGTCACCAGTTCCATGATGATGGTGATGCGCCCCTTCACCATGTCGATCGCATAGACACGCGGCAGCGCCGGGGCGTTGTAGGTCGCCGCCAACGAGGCCTGCTGCCTGACCTCCTCCAGCGCGACGGGATCGGCGGAGACACGCTCCGACAGTGCGCGCCGCATCGCACGATGCTCCGTCACAACGTGCTGCACGACGTCATCCTCGAAGAATCCCTTGTCACCCAGCGGCTCGACGAAGCGCCACTTTTCAGAAGGATGGATCATTCCCACATCCTCCAGAGTTCCTGGTCATACCACTTCCGCATGGCATCGGTGGCGGAATCGAACTTCGGATCGTTGACGCCAAAACCCGTCAGGCAATCCATGAAGAATTGCAGCAGTTCCTGGCGCGGGAAAATGCGCGAGATGCGTTCCCGAACGCGCTGGAAGTGAATCTCATCCCACTTGTCATCCAACTGTGATTCGTTCAGGGAACCGCGCATCATGAGCGTGATGACCATAAGCGCCCATTGCGCCACATCGTGGCCAAGCAGGTTCGTGGACAGCATGAACATGTCATCGTTCGCCTTGTTGAAGCTGTTCACGAGCGAGCGGTCGATGCCTGTGTCGATCAGGTGGATTTTGTTCAGCGGGCCGACGCCGTAGCTTGCGGTCGTCAGGTTGCCATTCACGATGCCATAAAAGTGTAGCGAGCACAGCAACGCGAGCGTTGCTTCGGCAACCTTGTGCGGCGCAAAGGCGTTCGGCATCAGGAACGGATTGTTGTTCTGTGGGTCCAGCGGGCGCGCATCCGCCTTGTATTCAATCGCCGCCATGAATCCGTCGCCCATCCACGCATCCCCCAGTCGCGGGGTGCGTGCGTAGGTCAATTGGCCGTAACGCCGCAGCACGGCAATGGCGGATTGGATTTCCGTTTCCTTCAGGCCCTTCTCGACGGCGATGCGATGGAAATAGCAACTGGCGCCCGTTGATTTTTCGCGGGCGTGGAAAATCTCATACCCCGGTCCGCTTCCCGCGGACTCATTCAGTTCATAGAGCGATGATTGATCCTTCAGTTCAACCACGACGCTTTCCCAAATTCCAAAATGCCTGCAAGTTTCAAACGATTCCGCAGCAATTCAAATTCAATTTCAGCGCAGAGGGGAAAACAGGGGCCCCGCCGCAGGAGACTTCATTTTCGGCAAGGTAACTTAGTTGAACGCCAGCAAGCGAAGCAACCGCAAAACAGGGACGCTAATCCTGCCAAAGCGCGGGAATGGATCGCACAATTTCCACAAGTTTTCCGTGAAGCGCCGCATTTGACGCCAACAGCCCATATTCGATGTGGTACTTCTGCTTGTTGTAACGCACCGCATCCCCTTTCAGGTCTGTCAGGACGCCGCCTGCCTCCGCCAGAATGGCATGTGGTGCGCACGTGTCCCATTCCTTGCACTGGCTGCGGGCTGTGTTGATGTAGGCGTCCGCAACGTCATCCACCACGTCGCATACCTTCACCCCCAGCGACCCGCGCCGCGACATGTGCTTCGGCTGCAACCGTTCCACCAGCGCCGTCATGCGATGGCCCCAGTGCGAGCGCGTCGCCACGAGTCTTAGCGCCTTCACGTCGTCCAGCTTGGACACCGCAACGGGTGTCTTTGTTCCCGCGCGAAGGTCTTCGCGCCAGGCACCAGCGCCCCTGTATCCCGCGAAGAGAATTCCGTGGACGGGGAGGAAGACAACTCCCATGAGCGGTTCCTGTCCGGCGCTGTCGCCGAGGCCCGAAAGTCCTATCTGAATCGCGAAGTCTGCGCGGCCTTCAATGAAGTCGCGCGTGCCATCGATGGGATCAATGATCCAGCAGCATGGCTTGCTCAGTCGCGACGAATCGCTTTCCGTTTCCTCCGTCAGAAATCCGAAGGCATTGCTGTCGTGGCGCTGGCTGAGGTAATCGACGATCACCTTGTCCGCGAGCAGGTCCGCCTCCGTGGCGGGACCTTCGCCCTTCTTCTCAATCACCTGAAAGCTGCCGCGATGGAAGTGCGCGATTTTCTCCCACGCCAGCAGCGCCGCGTTCCGCGCGTCGTCGCAACATTTCCTTAGGTCAACGGGCATCATGGCGAAATGATTCCGCTGTTCCCTGTTGCGGT
Source organism: Candidatus Sumerlaeota bacterium (assembly GCA_020850785.1). Classification (GTDB taxonomy): domain Bacteria; phylum Sumerlaeota; class Sumerlaeia; order SLMS01; family SLMS01; genus JADZDZ01. Next base: position 10,495 of record JADZDZ010000244.1, read on the forward strand.
CAACCATGCCATTGGCGTCGCTTGCGAAAACATTTCCAGCAGCAAGAAGGATATTCCGTGGCGGTCAAGAATCCCAACCTGTTGAAGAGCGGCGACACTGTGGCGCTGCTCGGCCCCTCCAGCCCGATGAAAAATGAAGAGGAAATCACGGGTTGCGTGAAGTTTCTGGAGGGCATCGGCCTCCGTGTGAAGCAGTACCCAACGATGCGCCTGAAGGAGGATTACCTTGCGGGCACGGACAAGCAGCGCGCGAAGGACCTGAACACCGCGTTCGGCGACAAGCAGGTGCAGGGAATTGTCGCGATGCGCGGGGGATACGGCGCGCATCGC